>JBFGBS010000006.1:0-18129 GCA_041567475.1 Arthrobacter sp. | reverse complement strand
GCTCAACGGCAACGCGGCCGGACCGCCTCCCCTGGTGCTGGACGCCGGAACAGGCACCGGCCACTACCTCCGGACGCTCCTGGACCGGGTCCCGGCGGCCGCGGCCATCGGGCTGGATATCTCCAAATTCGCGCTGCGCCGCGCAGCGAAGTTAAACCCCGGGGCCCTGAACCTGGTCGCCGATGTGTGGCAGCCCCTGCCCGTCGCGGACGACGCCGTCGACGTCGTTACCGTCGTCTTCGCGCCCCGCAACGCCGCTGAGTTCGCCCGGGTCCTGCGGCCCGGCGGTCTCCTCGTTGTGGTGACTCCCCGCCCCGGGCACCTCGCCGCCGTCGCGGGACAGACCGGGATGCTCGGGATCGAACCGGCCAAGGAAGAGCGGCTGGCGGCATCGCTGGAGGGGTTCTTTTCCCCGGTCTCCACGCAGGAACTGGATCTGGAGCTATCCCTCACCCCCGGGGACGTCGCGAACCTGGCCTTGATGGGGCCGGCCGGGCACCATCTGGACCGGGATCGGCTGGCTGACCACGTCGCCGGCCTGCCGCCGCTCACCGCGGTCTCGGCGCGCTTCCGGATCAGTGTTTTCGCCACCGGAGCGGATCCGGCGCCGCCCCCGGCACCATAACGACTTGGCCACGTTGGATCTCAGTCCTTCCGGGCCCGCCGCAGCCCTCGCCCTTCGGCTTAGGATGGAATAAGAGGTAACTGGGAAGTTGCGCCTGTGACTTCCGGGACGGAGGGTGGACAGATGTTTGAATGGCTGGCCGAAAACTGGTGGGCGATCTGGCTCGCCGCCTTCCTCGGGTTCGCCGTGGTCGAGATGCTGACCCTGGACCTGTTATTCATCATGCTGGGTGGAGGCGCGCTCGCAGGGCTTGTAGCCGACCTCGCCGGAGCGGACCTGTGGCTTGAGATCGTGGTGTTCTGCGTGGTCTCCCTGCTGATGATCGGCGTCGTGCGGCCGGTTGCCCTCAAACACCTCCGACGGGGCCCGGAGGAGCAACGCAGCAACATTGAACGCCTGATCGGTGAATCCGCCCTGGTCATCGAGGCCGTCAGTGCGCACGGCGGAGTAGTCAAGATCGGCGGCGACGTCTGGAGCGCCCGCTCCGAAAGCGCCGTCCTTGCCCCCGGGGAACACGCCGTCGTCAGTGCCATCGACGGCGCCACCGCCGTCGTCGCAGCCGAGCCCGAGACGGCCGTGCAGTAGCCGCACGGCCGCCGGCCGGACAACTCGTCCTGCTGCCGCCACCGGCAACAGGAACTGCGGCGGAGACCCCGCCGCGAAGCGCAACATAACTACTGGGGAAATGGTGATGTATGGATATCGCAGTCGCTAGCGTGCTGCTGGTTCTGATCGCGTTTGTGATTATCGTGCTGGTCCGGGCGGTGCGGATCGTCCCGCAAGCGCGTGCCGGCGTCGTCGAACGGCTCGGCAAGTACCAGCGGACCCTCAACCCCGGCCTGACCATCCTGATCCCGTTTGTGGACCGGCTGCTGCCGCTCCTGGACCTGCGGGAACAAGTGGTGTCCTTCCCGCCGCAGCCCGTGATCACGGAAGATAACCTGGTGGTCTCCATTGACACCGTTGTCTACTTCCAGGTCACCGACGCTCGGGCCGCAACCTACGAGATCGCCAACTACATCCAGGCGGTCGAACAGCTCACCACCACCACCCTGCGCAACGTCGTCGGCGGACTGAACCTTGAGGAAGCCCTGACGTCCAGGGACCAGATCAACGGCCAGCTCCGCGGAGTGCTGGATGAAGCGACCGGCCGCTGGGGCATCCGGGTGTCCCGGGTGGAACTCAAGGCCATCGATCCGCCGCACTCCATCCAGGACTCCATGGAGAAGCAGATGCGTGCCGAGCGCGACCGCCGTGCGGCGATCCTGACCGCGGAGGGCACCAAGCAGTCGGCCATCCTCACGGCCGAAGGGCAGCGGCAGTCCTCGATCCTCAAGGCCGAGGGTGACGCCAAGGCGGCGATCCTGCGCGCGGACGGCGAGGCCCAGGCCATCCAGAAGGTGTTCGACGCGATCCACAAGGGCAACCCCGACCAGAAGCTGCTCGCCTACCAGTACCTCCAGACGCTGCCAAAGATCGCCGAGGGTTCATCCAACAAGCTGTGGATCATTCCCAGCGAAGTCGGCGAAGCACTGAAGGGTATCGGCAATGCCCTGGGGACCGGAGTTTCCGGCGATGGCCGGCCCGGCGCCGAGAGCCCGGCTGCGGGACCCGCCCCGACGACGGCACCGGTCCCAACGCCGGTAGGCGCCCGGACCCCGGCAGCGGCCCCAACGCCGGCAGCCGCCCAGGAGCCCTGAGCCTGCACGGTTATTGCTGTCCCGACGGGGACTGGATGTGGAAGCCACCTGCATGCGCAGGTGGCTTCCTTGTGCCCACGTGCCTGTGGGCGTACGACCACTGGGGCACTACTCGCCACGCTACGGAGCGGGCGGCACGCTTTACCTAGCCGTGCCGCTCCCGTATACTTGGGTATTTGTCCGACAGGTTCAATCCGTCGGAACAAAAAGGCTTCGCAGAGCGTTATTTCCAGTGATTGTTGCGAACATGATTCCACTGGGCAAGCGCGATGCAAACAGTAGTCCGGCGAGGCCCCACGGCCCCCGGCTAACGCAGGGCATAGCCTTGCGGACCGAGTAGAGGGAGAAAAGATGAGCGATCGCAGCCTGCGGGGTATGCGCCTCGGCGCACAGAGCATGGAGACCGAATCCGGTGTCGAACCGGCCCCGCGCCAGCGCGTCGAGTACCGGTGCGCGGACGGCGAGCAGGTATTCGTGACCTTCTCCTCGGAAGCGGAGATTCCCCCGGTCTGGGTTTCCAAGACGGGTAAGGAAGCCCTCCTGGTCGACGGCGAACGTCCGGATACGAGCAACGAAAAGGCAGTGCGTACGCACTGGGACATGTTGCTGGAACGCCGGAGCCTCCCGGAGCTGGAGCAGATCCTCGAAGACCGTCTCACCATCCTGCGCGAACGCCGCGGCGAACGGCGCACGGCCTAAACCCCGTCGGAGCACCTAAGTTTTTAACTAAGCCGGGCCCGCATTGTCTTTGTGACATTGCGGGCCCGGCTTTTTTGGTCCGGCCAGCGGCGATTAGGCGGATTTCTTACCGGTCAGCTTGTTCCAGCGCGCCGTCAGTCCCCACTTGGTGACGTTGATCATGGCCTCGACGACGATGTTGCCGCTCATCTTGGAAGCACCCAGTTCGCGTTCGACGAATGTGATGGGCCGCTCCACGATGTTCAGTCCGAGTTTGGCCACACGCCAGGCCAGGTCCACCTGGAAGCCGTAGCCGACCGAATCGACGGTGTCGAGGTTCAGCTTCTCCAGCGTGGTGCGGCGAAAGGCGCGGAAGCCGCCGGTCACGTCCCTGATCTTGACGCCCAGCATGATGCGGGCGTAGGTGCTGCCGACCCGGGAAATCGCCTGCCGGTACAGCGGCCAGTTGACCACGCTGCCCCCGGGAACCCAGCGGGAACCCATAGCGAGGTCGGCGCCCTGCTCTACGGCGTCGAGCAGGAGCGGAAGCTGTTCGGGCTTGTGTGAACCGTCGGCGTCCATTTCAACGAGGACGTCGTACCCGGCCTCTAGCCCCCACTTGAATCCGGCGATGTAGGCAGCCCCAAGTCCGGCCTTGCCTTGCCGGTGCAGGACGTGCACCTGGGCATCTTCGGCGGCGATGCGGTCAGCGAGCTGGCCCGTGCCGTCGGGGCTGTTGTCGTCGACTACCAGCACATCCGAAGCCGGCACGGCCGCGCGAAGGCGCCCGAGGGTCTTGGGCAACGATTCGAGCTCGTTGTAGGTCGGGATGATCGTGAGGACACGCACAGCGAGGCCTTTCCATAAAAGGGAGCAGTCAAGGCGCCGGTGGACAGTAATGGCTGACCGCCGGGCGCAACTCCCTATTATAGGCAGTCGCCGGGCGGGGCCAGCCTCCGCCGCGGCTCGGCCGGGCAGGTCCACCCGCTTCGGGCCAGTTACGAAGCGTCAAGACAACCGCGCCGGAACCGTTTTCTGCTGCGAAGTGAACCTGCCCCCCTGGCGGACCATGGCCGGGGCCAAGGAAGCTGCCTGAAATCGGGGCACCCTGGACGGACCGTGGGGATCCGGAGTCTGCGTCACACACAATGCTCCGTTGAGGCTCAATGCTACGGGTGCCCCGGCATCTGTCAACCGCTCCATGACCTGCCGTTTTAGGTATCGTCCCAGTTCAGGTCCGCCCCTGCGGGACCAATTTTTCCGGCCCGCAGGGGGTGCCGGCGGCGAAGCGTCGGCACCCCGAATCACGGGCCTCAGGCGCCGAGGGAGCCGTTGGCGAAGAGGACCTGGCCGTCCCGCACGGTCTGCAGGCACACCGGATCGCTGCCGGTGTCCAGGGCCGGGAGGAGCGGCGTCCGGGCGCGCGGGTCCGTGCTCCAGGACTGCACCCGGCCGTCCGAAACCTGGACCATAAGTTCGTCAACCTCCCACACCGCGAAGCTGGCCGGAGCGCCGGGGACGAGCTGACCGGCCATCGGGTTCCGGTAACGGGCCGCGCGCCAGCCGGCGCGGGTGTGGCCAAGAAACGCGGCACGGGCGGAGATCTGCTCGGCGGGGTTGGTGTGCTGCAGGCACGCCCGCACACTGGCCCACGGCCGCAGCGGGGTGACCGGGCTGTCGCTGCCAAAACAGATCGGCACGCCGGCGGAGTAATAGGAGGCAAACGGGTTCATGCCAAGCCGGCGCCCGCCGAGGCGCTGCTGGTACAGGCTGGCGTCCCCGCCCCACAAGGCGTCGAAGCCGGGCTGGGCGCTGACCGTCACGGAATACCGTGCCAGCCGGCCGATGGCCTCCGCGTCCGCAATTTCAACATGCTCAAAACGATGGCCCGCCGCGCGGATCCGCTGCTCCCCCACCTCGGCCGCTGCCTGGTCCAAGGCCTCGAGGGCCGCGTCGAGCCCGGCGTCGCCGATGACGTGGAAGCCGGACTGGATACCCAGCAGGGAGCACGCCGCCAGGTGCGCTGCCGCCTCCGCGACGGTCAGGTACTGGTTCCCGCGCTCCCCCGGCGCGTCACTGTAATCCGCCCGCAGCGACGCGGTCCGTGAGCCGATCGATCCGTCGATGTTCAAGTCACCGGCTAGGCCGAGCACGGGGACGCCGAGGCCGTCAAGGATGGCCTGGGCGTGGTCAACGGAGGAGGCCAGTTGGCCCCAATAGGGCAGGACTTCGGGGACGGCGGCGTCAGGTGCTGCCCCGGCCGCATGGCCGGGGGTGTTCCAGCCGGCGGCTATCCGCAGATCCTCGACGCTGCCGATGTGCGGGGCCGCCATCTCGGCGACGGCCACGTAGCCGTTGGCTGCGGCTTCGGCCAGGGCGCGCCGCTGGTAGCCACGCAGCCGGTCGGCGGGCAACTGCCGTGCCGATTGGCGGGCGGCGGTGTGCGCGTCGCGTTTGACCTGGCTGCCGGCCGTAAAGCCGTCCAGCCCGTCCAGTCCTGCCGCTGAGGCCAGGGAGGAGGACACGAGGGACGAATGGACGTCCACGCGGGAGAGGTAGACCGGCCGGCCGCCCGCGGCACGCTCGAGTTCCTCCCGCGACGGCAGCGCCGGATCCGTCCAGCGCGTCTCATCCCAACCGTGGCCAAGCACGGTGCCCGCACCCGTGGCGGCGGCCACCGCGTCGAGCAGTTCCGCCGCGGAGCGGACCCCGCCGAGCTGCAGCCCCTCCAAGGCGATGCCCGTCTCGGTGAGGTGGACATGCGAATCCACGAAGCCCGGGGCGACGAGCGCGCCCTGCAGGTCAATGACGTCCATGGAGGAGTCAGCCAGCGACGCGGCGGCCTGTTCGGAGCCGACCCACGCCACGGTGTCGCCGTCCACGAGCATCGCCGTCGCGAACGGATCTGCGGCGGTGTACACGGAGCCGTTGCGGTACAGCGAAACCTTGCGGGGGGCGGGGGCGGCCGGTGTGTCGGGCATGGCGCGGGAACTCCTGATGGCTGGTGGCGTGCGGGACGCCGCGGGGTCGGACGGTGGGGCTGGTGGCGTGCGGGGATCAGGCCACGGAGGAATAGGCGACTACACCGCGTTTGATCAGCGCGATGGCGTCCCGGCACAGCCGGGCGACGCGGGGATCCAGCTCCGGGATCTTGGCCAGCTGGTCGAGCAGATCGATGACCTGCTTTACCCAGCGGACAAAATCTCCGGCGGCCAGGTCCGTGCCGCTCAGGACATCCTGGAGGTGCCGTCCCCTGGCCCACTTGTAGATGGGCCAGACGAGGCCAAGCTCAGGCTCGCCGGTCAGCGGCAGCTTATTGGCCTCCTCGACGTCTTCCAGGGCAGACCATTCACGCACCACGGTGTCCACGGCCGATTCCAGGGCGATGCTGGGCATCTTCGGACGCAGGCCGCGGTCTTCGCGTTTGGCCTGGTAGACCAGCACGCTGGCCAGGGCCGCTACCTCGGCGGCGTCCAGATCGTTGAAGGCGCCCAGCCGCAGGGACTGTGAGATAAGCAGATCCTTCTCGCCGTAGATCCGCCGGAGGCGCTGTCCGTCGGTGCTGATCGAGAGGACCCCGGACTCGGAGGTTTCCAGATACCCGTAGCTGGCGAGGACCCCGCAGACCCGGTCAAAGGTCTTCGCAATGGTGTTGGTCCGGCCCTGGATCTGGCGCACCAGCCCGTCCGTTTCCTGCCGGAGCTTCCACCAGCGCTCGGACCACCGGGCGTGGTCTTCGCGTTCGCTGCACCCGTGGCAGGGGTGTGAGCGGAGCTCCCGGCGCAGTTCGGCGATCCGTTTCTCCTGGTTGGGCTGCGCGGCGGCGCGGCCAAAGTCATCGGACCGGCTTGGTGGTGCCGGCGGACGGTTGTCCCGGATAGCATTCCGGACCGAGGACGCAAGGTCCCGCCGGGACTTGGGGACCTTGGCATTGAAGGTCTTCGGGATCCTGATCCGGGTGATCGGGGACAACGGCCCCTCGACGTCGTGCAGTCCGATCCGGCGGAGCTGGTTGTCCAGGGTCATGACGGCCGGGCGCGGTTCACGGGAGTGATGGTCGGAACTGAGGACGACTGCCAGGCCAGGTGCCCGCCCCGAGGGCACGTCGACCACGTCGCCCGGAAGCAGGCGGCTGAGCGAGTCTTCGGTGAGCGACTTCCTGGCCCGGGATGTCACCTGGGATGCGTTTTTTTCCGCCTCGGACAGGGCACGCCGCAACCGGGCATATTCGGTGAAGTCGCCCAGATGGCAGGTCATCGCCTTGCTGAATCCGGCCAGGGACTCCTCCCGGGCCCGGACTTGTTTGGCCAGCCCGACGACGGACCGGTCGGCCTGGAACTGGGCGAAGGAGGATTCCAGGATTTCCCGGGCGCGGGACCGGCCGAACTGCGCCACCAGGTTGATGGACATGTTGTAGGTGGGCCGGAAGCTGGAGTTCAGCGGATAGGTGCGGCGCGAGGCGAGGCCCGCGACGGCCGCCGGGTCTGTACCGGGCTGCCACAGCACGACGGCGTGCCCTTCGACGTCGATCCCGCGCCGTCCGGCCCGGCCGGTCAGCTGCGTGTACTCCCCCGCGGTGATGTTGACGTGCGCCTCGCCGTTGAATTTGTCCAGCTTCTCCAGCACCACGCACCGGGCCGGCATGTTGACCCCGAGTGCCAGGGTTTCGGTGGCAAAGACAGCTTTCACGAGGCCGTCGGCGAAGAGCTTCTCCACGACCTCCTTGAAGGTCGGCAGCATGCCGGCATGGTGTGCGGCGAGACCCCTGACCAGGCCGTCCCGCCAGCTCCAGAAGCCCAGCACGTCCAGGTCCTCGGAGGGGACGTCCTGGGCGGCCTCATCCACGCGCTGGGCGATGATCAGCTGCTCACGCTCGGTGGTCAGCCACAGGCCGGCGGAGACGCACTGGGCCACGGCGGCGTCGCAGCCGGCGCGGGAGAAGATGAACGTGATCGCGGGCAGGAGGTCCTGCCGGTCCAGGCTGGCAATGACCTGGGGGCGGCTTGCCTTCCGGACCGGGCTTCGGGTCCCGCCCTGCGGTTCGTCCCGCGGCCGCTGCTGCCTCCGGCTGTTCCTGCCGCCGTGCCCGAAGCGGCCGCGGAAATTCATCTGGCTCTCCGCGCGGGCCATCGACAGAAGTTCGGGGTTGACCTCGAAGCCGGGACGGTCACCGGGCGCAGGGTCGGCTTTCCCGGCCACGGACCCGTCAGCCGCCACGGTCGGCGCTATTTCATCAAAGGTGGTGTCGCCGGCGAAGAGATCGACGATCTTGCGGCCCACCATCACGTGCTGCCACAACGGCACCGGGCGGTGCTCGGAGACAATCACATCGGTCTGTCCCCGGACCGTGTCGAGCCATGCGCCGAACTCCTCGGCGTTGGAGACGGTCGCGCTCAGGGATGCCACCTGGACCTCGCTCGGGAGGTGGATGATCACTTCTTCCCAGACGGCGCCGCGGAACCGGTCCGCGAGGTAGTGGACTTCATCCATCACGACGAAACCGAGGTCATCGAGCGTCGCGGAGTCCGCGTAGAGCATGTTCCGGAGGACCTCGGTGGTCATGACCACGACGGGGGCTTCGCCGTTGATGCTCGTGTCGCCCGTGAGCAGGCCCACCTGCGAGGCGCCGTACTTGGCCGCCAGCTCCGTGTACTTCTGGTTGCTGAGGGCCTTGATCGGGGTGGTGTAGAAGGCCTTGAGGCCGCGCTGGAGCGCGAGGTAGATCGCGAACTCCCCTACGATCGTTTTGCCGGCGCCGGTCGGAGCCGCCACGAGCACACCCCGCCCCGCCTGCAGGGACAGGCAGGACTCGCGTTGGAAATCATCGAGTTCGAAGTCAAGGGTGCGGATGAATCCGCCCAGGTATGTTTTGGCTTCGGCGGCGCGCTCGACGCTGGCCCGGTAGCGTTCGGACGGCGACTCCGGACTTGGTTCTGAAGACATGCTTCCAGCCTAGTGCGCTGGGCCCTAGAGATTTCCCAGTTCGGTGCCGGGAGTTCCGATGTCGGCGGTGGCTTCGGTTTCGGCGGCACGCTTCACGGCCCGGCGTTCGCGCCGTCGGTCGTTGAGCAGGCACAGTCCGATCGCGCCGAAGAACAGCAGCAGCATGGGGCCGGCCAGGTAGAACATGCTCATGGCGTCGGCGCCGGGTGCTGCCATGGCGGCGAACAGGCAGACCAGGAATACGGTGATGCGCCAGCTCTTGACGAGCTGCTTGCCCTTGATGATGCCGGCCAGGTTCAGTCCGAACAGCACCACGGGCAGCAGGAACGCGATTCCGAACGCCAGCAGCAGCCTGAGCACAAAGGACAGGTACACCTGGGCGCTGATGAAGTTGGAGCCGCCGGACGGGGTGAAATCTGTCAGCACGCGGACGGCGTTCGGCAGGACCAGCCAGGCCAGGAGCACCCCGCCAATGAAGAGGGGCACCGCTGCGGCCACGAAGGCCAGGGCGAGCCGCCGTTCCTTCTTGTGCAGCCCGGGGACGATGAACGCCCACAGCTGATAAAGCCAGACGGGGCTCGCGATGAGCACGCCGAGGAAGACCGAGACCTGGATCATCAGGTCGAACGAGCTCGCGACCCCGTCGAAGTTCAGGGTTGCCTGCCGGCCCTCATTCTCGTTGAGGTCGCGGATGGGTTTGATCAGCGCCGCCAGCATCGGCTGGTAGACGATGAAGCCAACCGCCGTAGCCACCACAACGGCGATGGCCGACTTGAACAGCCGGTTCCGGAGTTCCTTGAAGTGGTCAAGGAGCGCCATCCGACCTTCAGGATTGGATCGGCGGCTCATGGTTACTGCCATGCGGTCTTAGGCGCGGGTCGACGGCGGCGCGTCGTTGCCCTCGCCTGTCCGGTTCTCCGGCCGGTTGGCCTGCGGGTGGTTCACGACCCGGCCTTCTACGGTGTCGGGATCGGCGGGCTCCTCGGTCTTGCCGTCCTTCTTCATCTCACGGACTTCCGATTTGAAGATGCGCATCGACTGCCCCAGGCTTCGGGCCATGCCGGGAAGCTTCGGGGCCGCAAAGAGCACCAGAGCCAGAACGATGATGATGATGAGATGCCAGCCTTCAAGCCTCATGATGAGGTCCTTTCGTTTAAGTACATCTTATGTCTAACTGAAATCGATGTCCCGCAGGGACTGCGGCTGGCCGCGGTCCCTCTTGCGTTGGATCCGGCGTCGACGGCGGTCTTCCCGGCGTGCATGTTTGGACGCCCGGTAATCATGCCGCATCTGCTCCGGCAGGGCAAAAATGGCGCTGCCGGGGGCGGGCGTGATGACGACCGACCCCGTGCCGGGGAGCTCGCCGGCGGGCAGCGGGGCCTCCCCCCTCCCGGGGGGCGTGCGGTGCGCCGAAGGGGAAAACCGCTCCCCCGCTTCGCCGAGTTCCTTGACTGTGACCATGAACTGCCGGAACAGCCGGAGGCCCAGCACAAAAAAGAACAACAGTGACAGCGACACAAGCGCTATCCAGATCAGAATCCAAGACCACCAAGGCATGCTGAGTAGTCTAGCGGGGGTAGTGCGCCAGGGCCGCGTCGAGCCACTCCCGGGCGGCGGCGGCGATTGTCTCGGGCTCGAGGATCCGCACCATGCCGCCGTGCTGGGCGGCGAACATCGGCAGCCAGTGCGGGTTGCCGAACCGGATTTCCGCCAGCATGCCGCCGCCGGGCAACGGCGCGGTCCGTTCGGCGTAGTAGTCATCGGCCAGCCCGGTGCCACGGCGGTCCAGCTCGACGACCACCAGGGTGTCGTCGTCGTTCGGGGTGAACAGCTTGGCGGGCGCGCCGTCCGAGGGCAGCACCGTGCCGGAGACGGGCCGGCCGGTCGGCACCAGGGCCTCGATCCGGTCGAGCCGGAAATTGCGCAGCCCGTGGGCGGCGTGGCAGTACGCCTCCAGATACCAGGTGCTGTCCAGCGAATACAGCCGCAGCGGGTCCACATCACGCTCCGAGACGGTGTCCCGCTGGGGGGAGAAGTAGCTCAGGTGCAGTTGCGTGCCGGACCGGATGGCGTCCCGGGCCGTCGCGAGCGTCGCGGAGTCCTCCGGTCCCAGGTCCGGGACGGACAAGGATGCGGCCTGGAGGCCTGCTTCCCCGGCGGCGGCCATGAGCTTGAGCGTCACCGATTCCAGGGCGCTGCCCTCGGCCAGCTCCGGCAGGCCGTTGAGGGTATCCAGGCCCGTCAGCAGGGCGCAGGCCTCCTCGACGGTGAAGCGGACCGGCCGGTTCAGGTCCAGATCCTGGACGATGAAGACGTGATCGTCCTCCCACTGGATGTCCAGCAGGTCATCCGGGTAGCCTTCGGGAAGTCCGGAACAGATGAGGAGCCGCAGGTCATCCTCGAGCTCCTTGCGGGCTACGCCGAACTGGGCCGCGACGTCGCTGATGTGCAGGCCCTGGTTGTGCACGAGGAACGGTACCAGTTGCAGCAGCCGCTTGAGCTGGTTCTCCGAGGTGCGTTTGTGGGTGCGTTTGGCCGGGCCTGCCTTCGGGAAAGTGATGTCCGGGGTAGGGGCGGCGGCGAAATCCGCTGCCGCCTGCAGGCGCCGCCGGACGGCCCCAACGAGGTCCGGGGGCGACACCACGACGGCGCGGGGTCCGTAGGAGGCCAGCTCCTCGCCGAACGCTTCGGCGTCCCGGAAGGACACGGTGAGCCGGTCCCAGCCCGGCGACGGCTGCCCGGAGGCCGCGTCCGCAGCGGACACCACGGACGCCCGTTTGCGCAGTTGCAGGATCCTGCCTTCCTGAACGTCCACGACGGCGGTCCGCACCGGAAGCTCCCGCAGTTCCGCGAGCTCGGACCGGACATTGAATCCGGGCGGTGTGGTGAAGGAGTCCTGCTCGAGGGTGGTCACGGCGGATGTGATGCGGGAGAGCCGGAAGAAACGGCGGGCGCCCCGGCCGCGGTCCTGGCCCACGAGGTACCACTGGCCGAAACGGCTGCCCAGGCCCCACGGCTCGACGGTCCGCTCTTCTTCCTGCCCGGTGGTCCCGGCCAGGTAGCGGAACCGGACGGGTCGGTGCGCGTGCATGGCGGCCACCAGGTCTTCGAAGGCCTGCCCGGCGGGCCGGATCCGCGGCTGGATTCCGGCCGGAAGTCCGGTGTCCGGCAGTCCGCCGGCTGCCCGCAGCTTACGGACGCCGTCCAGCGCGGCGGAGCCGAGTGCTGCCTGCTCCCAGAGTTGGGCCGCGAGGATCAGGACGGTGCATTCTTCCGGGCTCAGGCTGACGTCCGGCAGCCGGTTGGACTCCTTGCCGATCCGGTATCTCGTGGTGGCCGGGTCATCGGAACCCCAGCCGTGGTCCAGGACCGTCTCAACCTCGAAGCCGAATTGCCGCAGCTCGGTTTTGTCGCGTTCGAACATCCGCCCGAACGCTACATCGCTGCTGGTGGTGTCGTGGTAGACCTTGGCGCGCAGTTCGCTGCGGCGCAGCCCGTACTTCGTGTTGAGTAGCGCGATGAGCAGGTTCAGGAGGCGTTCTGTACGTGAGGCGGACACCCCGCAAGGCTACTAAAAGTTGCGGCCCGAAAATGACGAAAGCGCGGTACCAGCCGGAAGAACTTCTCCGATTGTTACCGCGCTTCGTCCGAGCACGTGGTGTCCTAGCGGACCGCGACCAGGTCCACGACGAAGATCAGTGCCTCGTTCGGGGCGATGGCCCCGCCGGCGCCACGGGATCCGTAGGCCAGTTCCGAGGGGATTTCCAGCCGCCGGCGGCCGCCGACCTTCATGCCGAGCAGGCCCTGGTCCCAGCCCTGGATGACCTGGCCGACGCCGACGCGGAAGTCCAGCGGCGCGCCGCGGCCCCACGAGGCATCGAATTCTTCGCCGGTGGACCAGGCCACGCCGACGTAGTGGGTGGAGACGGTGTCGCCGGCCTTGGCTTCGGCGCCGTCGCCCTCGATCAGGTCCGTGATGACCAGTTCCGTGGGGACGTCGCCCGCGGGGAAGTCAATTTCGGGCTTGGTGCGGTCAAGATCTCGCTGTCCAAATGACATGGTTACTCCTTGAGGGGGTAGCGGTGGCGGCCGGCCGGCCGCCGGGATGCGGGTTGGTGCGGTGCTTACTTGATGCCGAGGATGTCGACGACGAAGACAAGGTCGCCCTGCGCGTCGCCCTGGCCTTCGTCGCCGTAGGCGAGGTCCTTGGGGATGACCAGGAGGACGCGGGATCCGACGGTCTTGCCGGCCAGTCCCTGGGTCCAGCCCTGGATGACGCCGGTCAGCGGGAATGTCGCCTTCTCGCCGCGGTCAAAGCTGGAGTCAAAGACCTTGCCGCTGGCAAGGGCAACTCCGACGTAGTTGACCGTGAGGGTGTCTGTTTCCTTGACCTCCGGGCCGTTGCCCTTGATGAGGTCCTGGGCGATCAGCGCGGTCGGGGCGGGGACGCCGTCGACGTTGATTTCGGGCACGCCCTGTTCATTGTCCTTGACGGTCGGCAGGCCGGCCGGCGGGTCGACCGGGTCGCCCTCGGGGCCGTCGAGGGTCGGCGGCGCGTCCTTTGCGGCGAGCACCTTGACCAGCAGCAGCTGGGTCGGCTGGGTCTCAGCGCCTTCGGCGGTGGCCTGGCCGGGAACGGCGAGGGCCAGGTAAGAACCGACCTTGGCGCCGACGAAGGCACCGTAGATGATCGGGCTGCCGGTCTTGAGTTCCTCGTTCAGTTCCAGCGGTTCGGGGTCGTTCGGGAAGGTGTCTTCCAGCGTGCTGCCGTCCGTGCCGTTGAAGGCAATGATGGAAATGCTGACGATCTGGTTTTCCTTGACCACGTCGCCGTCGCCCTCGGTCACGACCTTAACGGTGGTTTCCTTGACGTCCAGCGGCTTGTCGAATTCGACGCCGGGCGCTTTCTTGTCGCCATTGTCGGTGAGCTTGATCGAGTCGAGCTTCGCCGTTTCGCCGGCGGATTGGCTGGTGGGTTCCTGGGCGGCTGGTTCGCCACCGCCGCAGGCAGTGAGCAGCAACAGTCCAGGGAGAAGAATTGCGAGTAATCGGCGCACGTGGAGAACTTTCGTCGAGACAGCATGGACACAATGCCGGGCGGTCTCCCGCGGCAAAGAAATCTGTGGCCGGCAACCGGCCTTTACCAGAATAACGCGGAAAGCTGGGTGTCAGCTCATAGACTCCAGCAGGGCATCGACCCGTTCGTCGACGCTGCGGAACGGATCCTTGCAAAGAATGGTCTGGTGTGCGCGGTCGTTGAGTTTCAGATGCACCCAATCGACCGTGTAGTCCCGGCCAAGTTCCTGGGCCCGCCGGACGAAATCGCCGCGGAGTTTGGCCCGCGTGGTCTGCGGCGGGGCATCGACGGCGTCCTTCACGGTGGTGTCGTCAACCACCCTGCGCGCGGCGCCCCGGGCCTGCAGCAGGTAGAACAGGCCCCGGCTGCGCGAAATGTCGTGATAGGTCAGGTCGATCTGGGCGATCCTCGGGGCGTCGAGCCCCAGTCCGTGCCGTTCGCGGTAGTTGTCCATCAGCTTCTTCTTGATGGCCCAGTCGATCTCGGTGTCGATAGCGGCCGTGTTGCCGCTTTCGATGGCGTCCAGCGTGCGGGCCCAGAGGTCCATGATCAGCGGGACCTGTTCATGGTGCGCGCCGTGTTCGGCGACGAACGCCGTGACCTTTTCCAGATATTCGCGTTGGATCTCCAGTGCCGTGAGTTGCCGGCCGTTGGCGAGGCGCACCAGGGCGCGGCCGGTGAGGTCATGCGAGATCTCCCGGATGCTGCGGATGGGGTTCTCCATCCGCATGTCGCGCATGATGACGCCGGCTTCGACCATGCGCAGGATCAGGTCGACGGTGCCGACCTTGAGCAGCGTGGTGGTCTCGGACATGTTGGAGTCGCCGACAATGACATGCAGGCGCCGGTAGAACTCCGCGTCGGCGTGCGGTTCGTCCCGGGTGTTGATGATCGGCCGGGACCGGGTCGTGGCCGAGGACACGCCTTCCCAGATGTGGTCGGCGCGCTGGGAGAACGCGAAGGTCGCGCCGTGCGGGGTTTTCAGGATCTTGCCGGCCCCGGCAATCAGCTGCCGGGTGACGAGGAACGGAATGAGGATCTCCGCGAGCCGGGTGAATTCACCCCGGCGCGGAATGAGGTAGTTCTCGTGGCTGCCGTAGGAATTCCCGGCCGAGTCGGTGTTGTTCTTGAACAGATAGACCGTGCCGCCGAAGCCTTCGGCCGCGAGCCGTTCCTGTGCCTCCTCGACGAGGTCGCACAGGATCATTTCCCCGGCCCGGTCGTGGGCGACCAGCTGGGCCAGGTCGTCACATTCGGCCGTCGCATACTCGGGGTGCGAACCGACGTCGAGGTAAAGCCGCGAGCCGTTGGTCAGGAATACGTTGGAGGACCTCCCCCAGCTGACTACCTTGCGGAACAGGTAGCGGGCCACTTCCTCGGGCGCAAGGGGCCGGGATTCCGGGCTCGAATAGGAAATCCCGAACTCGGTTTCGATGCCGAAAATTCGTTTGTCCATGTCAGTTCTCCTCAGCGAGCAGGGCCACAACGTCCTCGTGGTCCAGTCGACGGAACGCCCGGCGTGAACCGCGTGCGCTTTCCGAGCCGCGGTCCAGGACCGCAACCTCCACCGCGGATGCCGGCAGAGTGGCGCTGTCCTTGTCCGCAACGAGTCCGGCCAGGGCGAGCCGGATGGCTCCGGAAAAAGTCAGCTCGTCCCGCCAGCCCGCCGCAACGGTCTCGGAGACCTTATCCGCCTGCCCGCCCATCACGATGAATGCGTCCTCGTCCGCGATGGATCCGTCGAACGTCAGCCGGTAGAGGTGGTCGGCGTCCTGGGCGGTGCCCACTTCGACTACAGCGAGTTCGACTTCGAACGGTTTCTGTTCGGCCGTGAACACAGCGCCGAGGCTCTGGGCGTAAACGCTGGCCAGCCCGCGCGCGGTCACGTCCTCCCGGTCGTAGGAGTATCCGCGGACGTCGGCGTACCGGACGCCGGCCTGGCGCAGGCTCTCGAACTCGTTGTACTTGCCGACGGCGGCGAACGCGATCTTGTCGTAGATCTCGCCGATCTTGTGCAGCGACGGCGACGGGTTTTCGGCGACGAGCGCGATCCCGTCCCGGCAGCTGATGACCACGACGGACCGTCCCCGCGCTATGCCTTTCCGTGCGAAGTCCGCACGGTCCTTCATCAGCTGCTCGGGCGAGACATAAAACTGCTGCGTCATCCTAGGCCTCCCGCTGGGCGGCTGCCCTGGACTCGATGACGGTGTTGGCCACGGCGGCGAGGTCACGCTCCGGGACGCGGAAGGCCCCGGCCCGGTTGACGATGTAGACCACGGGCCACAACTGGCGGATCGGATCGGGGCCCCCCGTGGCAGAGTCGTCGTCGGCGGCGTCATACAACGCCTCGACGGCCACGGCGACGGCCTGCTGCTCGGAAAGGTTCGGCCGCCAGAGCTTCTTCAGCGCCCCGCGGGCGAACATGGCGCCGGACCCGACGGCGTGATGTTCCTGCTCCTCGTACCGCCCGCCGGTGACGTCATAGGAAAACAGCCTGCCCAGGCCCGCCGGTCGGTCGAATCCGGCGAACAGCGGGACAACGGCCAGTCCCTGCATCGCCATCGCAAGGTTGCTGCGGATCATGGCGCCCAGCCGGTTCGCTTTGCCATCCAGGCTGAGCAGTGTTCCCTCGATCTTTTCGTAGTGCTCCAGCTCAACCTGGAACAGCCGGGTGATGTCGAGCGCGATTCCGGCCGTTCCCGCGATGCCCAGCACCGAGTACTGGTCGGCCGGAAAGACCTTCTCGATATGCCGGCTGGCAATTACGTTGCCCATCGTGGCCCGGCGGTCACCGGCCATCAGCACTCCCCCGGCATAGCTCATGGCCACGATGGTGGTCCCGTGGGGCGCCTGAAGCGCGGGAGCGGCCGTGCCCGGCGCCGCGGCCGGCACCCGATGGAAGGGCAGTAGATCGGGCCGTTCGCGTTGCAGATGCTCAGTGAAGGACGACGTGACGTTGGCTGCTACCTGGTTGGCTGTGGATTCCTGCACTGACACACTCCCTCAACGTGGTCTATCAACGCCTCTTCCGGCATTGAACCCTTCCCGGCCGTCCTAGCCGCAGGACCGGGGTCCTACTGGCCGCCTTTTTGGACGAAGGCCCGGACGAACTCCTCGGCGTTGGATTCGAGCACGCCGTCGATCTCGTCCAGCAGGTCATCGACGCCCTCCGTGGCTGCAGACGCCTGGGCGTCGGCAGGGGCCGGCGGCGGTGCGGGGACGTCCTCCTCGACCTCATTTTCCCGCGACTGTGGCTGCTGCTGCTCTTGGCCTGCCATTGTTCTCTCCTTTTGTCCGTCCCTCGTGCAAGGGACATCCTGTAGCAATACTGCCACGCCAGGGGCCCCTGCGGGGGGCTTTGACCCTACGAACCGGGGCTGAGTCCCAGGAGCTCGGCAAGGAACGGTCCGGCTTCCGGATGACGGGCAAAAAGGGCGCCGGTAAGGGCTTTTGTTCCGCGCAGCGGCTCGCGGGTGGGGACCCGCTGCAGCCGCCCGCGGCCCGGGACGTCGAAGATGACCGAGTCCCAACTGGCGCCGACGAGGTCGGTGCTGAACTGGCTGACGCACCGTCCGCGGAAGTACGCGCGGGTGTCTGTCGGCGGTTCCATTACGGCCTGGGCGATCGCGGCCTCCGGCACCAGCCGGTCCATCCGGCCGCGGGCGAGGAGGCGGTGGTACAGGCCCTTCTCGGGCCGGATATCAGCCCACTGCAGGTCAATCAGGCCCAGCCGCGCATGCCCCCACGCCAGGCCGTCCCGCTGCCGGTATCCTTCCAGCAGTGAGAGCTTCGCCAGCCACTCCACGGAGGCGGCTGCCGCCGTCCGGTTGCTGCCGAGATCGGTGAGGGTGCTCGACCAGCGCTCCAGGACCTCATGGGTGTGCCCGTCGCCGTCGAGCGCGTCGGAGACGCCGGTATCCTGGGCGTGCTTCGCGGCGGCCTCGTAGTACATCCACTGCAGGTCTAGGGCCGTGATCCGTCGGCCGTCCTGCAGCCGGAGCGTGGCCGTCAGCGTGGTGTCGTGGCTGACGGACTGGAGGTCCGCCACCGGATCGTGGAGTTCGACCCGGGGCGCCAGTCCGGCTTCGATCAGGCTCAGGACCATG
>JBFGBS010000005.1:0-21081 GCA_041567475.1 Arthrobacter sp. | reverse complement strand
CGCCTGGCCGGCCTGCAGCGCCTGGACCTGGGCGCCGGCGTCGCCGATAAAGCGGACCGTGATTTCGTCCAGCCTGGCCTCCGGGCCCCAGTTATAGTCCCTGTTCCGGATCATGGTCAGCGTCTGGTTTTCGCTGACGCTCCGGACGATGTAGGGGCCGTTGGAGAGGTACAGGCTGACGTCGGCGGGGAGCGAGGTGGTGTCGAAGCCGGTGTTCCACAGCGCGGCCATGGCGGCCAGCTGCTCGTTGGCCGGCCGGGGGGTGGCGGGGTCGCCGCGGGGCAGGCTCCTCAGGAGCGCAACGAAATCGTCGGTACCGGCCAGGCCGGCCTTCCGGGCGAGGACGTGGGCCGGAATGTCGACGCCGGGACCGCCGAGAGCCGTTTCCCAGTCGGTGTAGGGCCGGGAGTACGTCAGGGTCAGGGACCGGCCATCCGCACCGAGTTCGGGGAAATCGGTGAGGGCAAGGCCGGTCGGGTCCCCGGCATAGGAGAAATACGACGTCCCGGGCGTGGCCGCCGGCGCCGAATCTTCGGCTGCGTCCGGCGAGGAATCCACGGAGGCCGGGGCGGCGTCGTCGTAATAGCCGGAGAACGCCGCCCACTGCAGGAGCAGGTCGGCCGCCGTCACAGGAGTGTCATCCGACCACTTCACGCCTTCCTTGATGGCGTACCTGACCTTCAGCGGATCGTCGGAGACTTTCTCCATCGTGCCGAATTTTTCGTTCCGCACCACGCTGAGTTTGTTGTCGAGGTAAAAGAAGCCGGAGTGGGTCGCGTAGCTGATCTTGGCGTTGACGTCGGTGTTGCCGTCCGCGGTGTTCGGGTTGAACGTGCTGAGCGCGTTGACTTCGGCCACGGTCGCCGATCCGCCGCGCGCCGCCTCGATCACCGCCGGGACCGGCGCCGGGACCGTCACCGCCTCGTCATCGGCCACCGTGCACGCACCCAGGGCCAGTGCCATCGCTGCCGCCAGGGCCAGGCTCTTGGAGAAACGACCCAGATGCATTCAATCTCCTTGTTTCTGCCGCGCGTTCCCGTTGTTCCGGGATGCCCGGCGCCTCTCCGAGCATAGTTTCATACATCTGCGACCGCGGCGCCATTTGCTGCCGCCGTGCATCATGTAGGAAAAGCCCCGATTCGGGAATCGGGGCTTTTCACGTCAAACCGGCGTCATTCGGTGGCGTCGCTTCCGCTCAGACGTTGAAACGGAACTCCACGACGTCTCCGTCGGCCATCACGTATTCCTTGCCTTCGATCCGGACCTTGCCGCGGGCCTTGGCCTCGGCCATGGAGCCGGCCTCGATGAGGTCATTGAAGGAGACGACCTCGGCCTTGATGAAGCCGCGCTGGAAATCGGAGTGGATCACGCCGGCGGCCTGCGGGGCGGTGTCGCCCTGGTGGATGGTCCAGGCCCGGGTTTCCTTGGGTCCCGCCGTCAAATAGGTCTGCAGGCCCAGGGTGTGGAAACCGACGCGGGCCAGCTGGTCCAGTCCGGACTCGTCCTGGCCGTTCATTTCCAGCATCTCGCGGGCTTCCGCCTCGTCGAGCTCCACCAGATCGGATTCGAGCTTGGCGTCCAGGAAGATGCAGTCGGCCGGCGCAACCATGGCGCGCAGTTCCGCCTGCTTTTCCGGGCTGCCGAGAATCCCCTCGTCCGCGTTGAAGACATAGATGAAGGGCTTGGCGGTCAGCAGGCCGAGCTCCTTCAAGTGCTCCATCTCCAGCTTGTCGCTCTTGATCGAGGAGAAGATCGTGTCGCCACGCTCCAGGACGGCCTGGGCGGCGAGGACCGCGGCGAGCTCGGCAGCTTCGCGTTTCTTGATCTTCACTTCTTTTTCGATCCGGGGCACGGCTTTTTCGATCGTCTGCAGATCGGCAAGGATCAACTCGGTGTTGATGGTCTCCATGTCCGAGCCCGGGTCCACCTTGCCGTCGACGTGGATCACGTCGGGGTCATCAAACACCCGCACGACCTGCGCGATGGCCTCGGCCTCGCGGATGTTGGCGAGGAACTGGTTACCCAGGCCTTCGCCCTCCGATGCGCCCTTGACGATCCCGGCGATATCAACGAAGGATACGGCGGCGGGCAGCAGCCGCGCGGAGCCAAAGATTCCGGCCAGCTTTTCCAGCCGGGGGTCCGGCAGGTTCACGACGCCGATATTGGGCTCGATCGTGGCGAACGGATAGTTCGCCGCGAGCACCTGATTGCGGGTCAGTGCGTTGAAGAGGGTTGATTTGCCGACGTTGGGCAGTCCGACGATGCCAATAGTAAGAGCCACGAGCATAAATTCTACCCGCTGCGGCCGGGAATCCCTGCGGCGCTGTTGCGGAGTGCTGCGGGACCGGGCCCCGGACCGGAAATGTCACAGGGGCGTGCCACAGTGAAAGCATGGACGCTTTTTCATTGATTCTTGCCCTGTTGATGTTGCTGATCGGCGCCGTTGCCGGTGCGGCCGCCGCCTACCTGACGCTCCGCCGCCGGTACCTCGCCGCGGAGCAGGACTTCGACGCCGTCTCGGCCCGGCTCTCCGACGTCAGTGCCCAATTCGCGGCTGCGGACGCCGAACGGCGCCTGCTCTCGGCACAAAACCGGGAACTGGGCGAGTCCAGGAACCAGGACGGCAGTGTGCTCCGCGCCCTGGCACCCGTGGCCGAGAAACTGACGGCGGTGCAGCAGCAGGTTTCCTTGCTGGAACGGGACCGGCTGGAGCAGTACGGCCAGCTGGCCCAGCAGCTGCAGGAAGCCAGGCTTTCCGATGCACAGCTGCTCCGGTCAACCCATGCGCTGGAATCGGCGCTCCGTTCCAACAGTGCCCGGGGGCAGTGGGGCGAAGTCCAGCTGCGGCGCGTTGTCGAGGCCGCCGGGATGCTGCGGCACGTCGATTTCCAGGAGCAGCTGCACAGCACGGCCGCGGAGAACAACCTGCGCCCGGACCTCGTGGTGCAGTTGCCCGGCGGCAAGCAACTCGTCGTGGACGCCAAGGTCCCGCTGTCGTCCTACCTGGCAGCCCAGGAGCTCGGCCCGTCAGGCGGCGGCAGTTTGCAGCTGGGGGCGGCCACTGGCGGCCAGCAGGCGCATCTGGCGGCCCACGCCAAAGCACTCAAGGCCCATGTGGACGCGCTCGGGAACAAGAAGTACTGGGACATCCCGGGGAATTCACCGGAAGTCGTGGTGTGCTTTTTGCCGGCGGAGTCGATCCTGGCCGCCGCCCTCACCGCGGATCCGGCGCTGCTGGACCATGCCTTGTCCAAAAACGTTGTTCTCGCCTCGCCGGGCACCCTGCTGGCGGTCCTGAAGGCGGTGGCGTTCACGTGGCGCCAGGATGTCCTGACCGATACCGCCCGAGAGCTCTTCGAGCTCGCCCGGCAGCTTTACGACCGGATGGGCACCCTGGGTGAAAACGTCACGAAGCTGGGGTCCTCGCTGAAGACCTCGGTGGACCGGTACAACTCGATGGTGGGCACGCTCGAGGCCAGGATCCTTCCCACCGCCCGTAAGCTCAATGCCCTGGACGCCGAGGGGCTCACCACTCCGGCGGCCGTTGAGGCGGCCCCCCGATCGGTGACGGCCCCGGAGCTGCAGCCGGGGTCCCGGGCAGCCGGCTGGCCAGCGGACGAGACCGCGGACGAGGACGGGACCAGGGCCGAGGCCGAAGAGCCCGCGGCCTAGTCGAACCGGCAGACACGGACCGGCAGGCGTGTACCGGCAGGCCCAGACCGGCGTGAGGCCGCAGGCACCCCAACGGGGACGCTGCGGCCTCACCCGGAACGGGCCACCGAAGTTCTACCGGTGGTCAGTGGTTGTAGGGGGTTATCAGCTGTTGTCAGCGCGCGTACCGCGGCCGCCCAGGGCCCGGGTGACGTCGCCGGCCTGCTTGAGCGTGGCGCGCAGCTCCTTGGGCAAGGAGAACAGCAGGTCTTCTTCGGCCGTGACGATTTCCTCCACGGAGCCATAGCCGTAGTCGGCCAGGAGCCGGAGCACGTCTTTGACCAGGACCTCCGGGACTGACGCCCCGGACGTCACGCCCACGGTCGCGACGCCCTCAAACCATGACTCGTCGACCTCATTGGCGAAGTCGACCCGGTAGGAGGCCTTGGCGCCGTACTCCAGCGCCACCTCAACGAGGCGGACCGAATTGGATGAGTTTGCCGAGCCGACCACAATGACGAGCTCCGCCTGCGGCGAGATCTTCTTGATGGCCACCTGGCGGTTGGTCGTGGCGTAGCAGATGTCGTCGCTGGGCGGATCCTGCAGGGTGGGGAACCGTTCTTTCAGGAGCCGGACCGTTTCCATGGTTTCATCCACGCTCAACGTCGTCTGGGAGAGCCAGATGACCTTTGCCGGATCCCGGACCGTCACCTTGTCGACCTCATGCGGGCCGTTGATGACCTGGATGTGCTCGGGTGCTTCACCGGCCGTGCCTTCGACTTCCTCGTGGCCGTCGTGGCCGATCAGGAGGATGTCGAAGTCGTCCTTCGCGAAGCGGACGGCTTCCTTGTGCACCTTGGTCACGAGCGGGCACGTGGCGTCAATGGTGCGCAGGCCGCGGTCTTCGGCGGACTGGACCACCGCGGGCGAAACGCCGTGCGCGGAGAAGATCACGAGGGCACCCTCGGGGACCTCGTCGGTTTCGTCGACGAAAATGGCGCCCTTTTCCTCGAGGGAGGACACGACGTGGACGTTGTGCACAATCTGCTTGCGCACGTAGACCGGGCGGCCGTAGTGCTCCAACGCCTTCTCCACCGCGATCACCGCGCGGTCCACACCGGCACAGTAACCGCGGGGCGCGGCCAGCAGGACCTTCTTCGGACCGGCGACGGGCGCCGCGGCCAGCACCTCCTCCGGCGAACGCCGACGGCGCGGAACGGAGGGCATCGGAATGGAGACAGCGGTGGTGGTCATGCCTCCATGCTACCGGTGATCGTTGCGTCCACTTTGGGCCCGGACCGGCGCGTGGTGCCGGTCACGCGCCGTCAATCAGGTCCCATCTGTCAGGTCCCGTCGCTCAGGTGCCGTCGGTCACCCGGCGGCGGGCGCCCAAGGAACGCACTACCAGTGCGATAACCAGCAACGCGGCCCCGGCCACGGCCGCCACCAGGATCCACTGCTCGAAACCGGCCGTTGCCACCGCGGCAAACTCCGTCATGAAGGTCTCGGCGACCTTGTCCGCGTTCGGGGCCGCGGTGGCGGCACCGGCGGCGGCGTCCGCGGCCAGCTTCCAGAGTCCGGCGAGTACAAGCGCACCCGCCCCTGTCCAAGCGAGGACACTCCAGCGGCGGCGGGCCACCACGAGAGCGACGACGAGCGCGATACCCGCTGCGGCTGCGGCCGCGTAGCCCAGCGGGGCAAAGGCAGAGACCCTCTCCATGGCAGGGCGCTGGTCCGGTTCCCCCACGTTGATGAGCAGCTGGTCCGGCGCCTCCACCGGCAACATGATGGACTCGGCGACCTGCTTGGCAAGCAGCCCCACGAGCGGTGCGATGTCCATGGTCAGGGTTGTGGCGTCGGCCTCCGGAGGCAGGGTGCCGGGATCAGCGAAGGACAACTCGTGGCTCTTGCGCATCGTTTCGGTCCAGGCCGCGGGGTACTCAGGATGGCCCGTCAGCGACTCGGCGGCGCTCTCAAGCACCGGCCGGGCCAGCGCCACCAAATAATCGGGGATCAGGCCCCCGGTCATCAACGTATCCACGGTGTCCGCGACCAGCCGTTTTTGGAAGGCCGGATCCGCCCCCATCGGCGTCGTCAAGGCGACGAATCCGTCTTCCTGGACGACATTGCGGTCCACCCACATCGCCGGAACGGCGACGGCTGCCAGCACAAGTGTGATGAGGACGGCCGCGGCCGCAAAAAAAGTTCGCACGGTATTCCTCTGCTCGTTCGGGTAGGGGCCATCTTACGGCTCCCTGCCCGCAGAAAGTCAGGCCCCGATGGTAAAGCTATGGATAGAGTTGCAGAAGACATATTCCGGCTGCGCCGGCACCGGCCCCCAGGGGACGGCGCCGGCCAGCGGACCGCCCGGCAAAGGACAACCACGCATATGCACACGGCACACTCCGGAACCGGGGTAACGCATGACTGAGAACGCGACGGCGGCCGGGACGGTACCGGCCACCGCGGCCGACACCAGCCCGGACAACCCCTGGCCGCTGCAGCTGCTATCCCAGAAGCTCAAAATGCACATCGACCGGGCGCCGTCGGCGTGGGTCGAGGGCCAGGTGATCGAACTCAACCGGCGGGGCACCAACGCGTACCTGACGTTGCGGGACATCGACGCCGAGATCTCCCTGCCGGCCTCGGTCTGGACCAACGTCCTTGACCGGCAGGACACCCCGCTGGAGCGCGGCTCCCGCGTCGTGGCCCTGCTCAAGGCCGAACTCTGGCTCAAGACGGGCCGGCTCAGCATGTCGGTGAAGGACATCCGGCCGGTGGGCCTCGGTGACCTGCTCGCCAGAATTGAACGGCTTCGCCAGGCCCTCGCCGCGGAGGGCCTCTTCGCCGACTCCCGGAAGCGGAAACTTCCCCTGCTCCCCCACCGGATCGGCCTGATTACCGGGCGCGATTCCGATGCCAAAAAAGACGTTGTGCGGAACGCGTCGCTGCGCTGGCCCGCCGTCGAATTCGAAATCCGGGAAGTCGCGGTGCAGGGCAACACTGCCGTCGGCCAGGTCATCGCGGCGCTACGGGAGCTCGACGCCCACCCCGACGTCGACGTGATCGTCATTGCCCGCGGCGGCGGCGCGCTGGAGGACCTGTTGCCGTTCAGCAATGAGGAACTGATCAGGGCCGTGGCCGACGCCGTAACGCCCGTGGTGAGTGCGATCGGCCATGAAGCGGACCGCCCGATCCTCGATGACGTCGCGGACCTCCGCGCCTCCACCCCCACCGACGCCGCCAAGCGGATTGTTCCGGATGTGGCGGAGGAACTGGCCCGGGTGCGGCAGGCCCGGGATCAGCTGCGGCGCGGCGTCACGCGCCTCGTGGACCGCGAAACCGACCGGTTGGCCGCGCTGCGGTCCCGGCCGGTCCTGGCGGCCCCCGACGTTATGGTCGCCCAGCGGCTGGACGACATCGACCGGCTCACCGGCCGCTCCTACGCGGCGATCACCACGGCGGTCGTTCGGGCGGCGGACCAGCTGGCCCACCTCAAGGCCCAAGTGCGCGCCCTTTCCCCGCAGAAGACCCTGGACCGCGGGTACGCCGTGGTGCAGCTTGCTGATGGCGACGGCCCGCCGGGAACACGCCGCGAGGTTGTGCGCGATCCCGCGCAGGTCCCCGCCGGGACTGCGCTGCGGGTGCGGGTCGCCGGCGGCCGGTTCGCCGCGCAGTCCACAGGCGGGCAGGAACCGCTCGCGGACTAGGCCGGGACCTCCCGGCGGAACGACGCCCGCCGAAATCAACCACCTGACACCCGGGTCCGCGCACCGCCGCAGCGGACCATGACCGAAGAACAGCCGTCCACCCGGACACCGCAAGGAGAACCCCATGGCAGCAGAAACAACCCCCAACGCCGACGTTGAGACGCTTAATTACGAGGATGCCCGTGAACAGCTCGTCGGGATCGTCGGCAAGCTGGAGGCCGGCGGCGCCAGCCTGGAAGAATCCCTGGCGCTGTGGGAGCGTGGCGAGGCCCTGGCCAGGCGCTGCGAATTGTGGCTCGAGGGCGCCCGGAAACGGCTGGCCGACGCCCGAGACCAGGCGGGCCAGGAGGCCTGACGGCGCCGGTCAGGAGCGCTGCACCAGGTCCCGTTCCAGGTCGACGTCGAATTCCGGAACCGGCCACTCAAGTTTCAGGCTGCCGAGCGCCTCAAGCAGCAGTTGCTGGACGGCGATCCGCGCGTACCATTTGCTGTTGCCGGGAACGACGTGCCACGGGGCGTGGGCGGTCGCGGTCTTCTCGAACGCGTGCTGGTAGGCGTCCATGTAGTCGTCCCAGAAGGCCCGTTCCTGCAGGTCCGTGGCGCTGTATTTCCAGCGCTTCGTCGGGTCGTCGAGCCGCGCCAGCAGCCGTTCCTTCTGTTCGTCGCGGCTGATATGCAGCATCACCTTGATGATCTTGGTCCCTGCCGCGCTTTGCCGTGCTTCGAAGTCGTTGATGGCCGCGTAGCGCCGTTCCAGTTCTTCGGGGTCGGCCCAGCGGTGGACCCGGTGGATCAGGACGTCCTCGTAGTGGGAGCGGTCAAAGACTCCCACCATCCCGGCGGCGGGCACTTCCTTTTCGATCCGCCACAGGAAATCGTAGGATTTCTCCTCCGGGGTGGGGGCCTTGAACGATGCCAACTGGACGCCCTGCGGGTTCATGGCGCCCATGACGTGGTTGACGATGCCGCCCTTGCCGGCCGTGTCCATGGCCTGCAGGATCAGCAGCACCCGCTTGCGGCCGCCGAACCGCGATTCGGCAAAGAGCTTTTCCTGGAGCTCGGTGAGTTTGCCGTCCAGGTCGGCAAGCAGCCGATGGCCGTCGGCCTTGTCCCCGTCGTAGCCCGGGGTGGAATCCGGATCAACGTCTTTGAGGCTGAACCCTTTCCCGACTTTCAGGATCTTGGACGGGTGTTCATCGAATGTCGCGGTCTTTGCCATTGCAGCCTCTTTCCGGTTCACGCGGTTCGTCCTCCGGGCCACCGGTCCGGGGCGGTGCTCACCGAAGCTTAGTTCCCCTTGTACCGGCTCAGGAAGTCCCCCATGCGGCCGATGGCCTCTTCGAGGTCCTTCACGAGCGGCAGGGTGACCATCCGGAAATGGTCGGGCCTGACCCAGTTGAAGGCCCGGCCGTGGGAGACGAGGATCTTCTGTTCACGGAGCAGGTCCAGGACGAATTTCTCGTCGTCGCGGATGTGGTAGACCTCGGGATCGAGCTTCGGGAAGAGGTACATGGCGCCGCGGGCCTGCTGGGTGCTGACCCCCGGGATGGCGTTGAGCATGTCATAGGCCTTGTTGCGCTGCTCCAGCAGCCGCCCGCCCGGGAGGATCAGGTCGTTGATGCTCTGATATCCGCCGAGGGCGGTCTGGATGGCGTGCTGGGCCGGGACGTTGGCGCAGAGCCGCATGTTCGCGAGCAGGCTGATGCCCTCCAGGTAGTCCGCGGCCCGCTTCTTCGGCCCGGAGATCGCCATCCAGCCGGCACGGAATCCGCAGACCCGGTAGGCCTTGGACAACCCGCTGAAGGTCAGGCACAGGACGTCGTCGCCCGTCAGGGCGGCCATGTTCACATGGACCGCGTCCTCGTAGAGGATCTTCTCGTAGATTTCGTCGGCGAAGAGCACCAGTCCGTGCTTCTCGGCGAGGGCCACGATCTTCTTGAGGGTGTCCTCCGGGTACACGGCCCCGGTGGGGTTATTGGGGTTGATCACCACAATGCCCTTGGTGCGCGGGGTGATCTTCGCTTCCAGATCCTCAAGGTCCGGCTGCCAGCCCGAGTCCTCGTCGCAGAGGTAGTGCACGGGTTTGCCGCTGGCCAGCGCCACGGAGGCGGTCCACAGCGGATAGTCCGGCGTGGGGATGAGGACTTCGTCGCCGTCGTTGAGCAGTGCCATCAGCGACATCGTGATGAGTTCGCTGACGCCGTTGCCCAGGTAGATGTCATCAACGTGGATGTTCTGGATGCCGCGGGTCTGGTAGTACTGTGACACGGCCGTGCGGGCCGAGAAGATGCCGCGCGAGTCGCTGTAGCCCTGGGCGTGCGGCAGGTGGCGGATCATGTCCACCAGGATGGCGTCCGGTGCTTCGAACCCGAAGGGCGCTGGGTTGCCGATATTCAGCTTGAGAATGCGGTGGCCTTCCGCCTCCATCTGCTGGGCGGCCTGAAGGATCGGTCCACGGATGTCATAGAGGACATTGCGAAGCTTGGTGGACTGCTTGAAATCTGCCATTCATCAAATATGCCATATGCCGGATGTACTTCCGGTGAGACCTGCCCCACAGCAACGACGGCGCCCGCCGGCGCCCCCTGTCTGGAGGGATGCGCCCGGCGGCCGCCGTCGTTGTGGAGGTCAAAGCATCCGCCGCGTGTTACTTCACGAGGCCCTTGTCCTTAAGCCACGCTGCCGCGGCATCCTTCGGGTTCTGCTTCTGGCTCCCGCTGACCGCACGGTTGAGGCTGATCAGGTCCTCGGTGGTGAGGACCTTGGAGACGGCGTTCAGGGCTTCCTTCGCCGTGTCCGTCATCTTGGCCGTGTTGTAGAGGGGCAGCACCTGCTGGGCGATGAAGTTATTCTTGGGATCCTCAAGCACCACCAGGTCGTTGTCCGCGATGGACGGGGTGGTGGTGTAGATGTCGGCGACCTGGACCTGGTCCGAGAGCAGCGCCTTCAACGTGATGGCGCCGCCGCCGTCGCTGAACGGTTCGAGCTGCTTGAACTCGCAGTTGTAGTTTTCCTTCAGGCCGGGAAGTCCGTAGGCGCGTTCGGCGAAGGTCGCCGGGGCTCCGACGACGATTTCGCTGCAGACCTTGGCCAGATCCTCGATGGATTTGAGGTTGTATTTTTCCGCCGTGGCCTTCGTCACCACCATGGCGTCCTTGTTTTCGGCCTCGGAGGCTTCCAGTACCGCCAGGCCTTCAGGCAGCTTGTTCGGGAGTGCCTTCAGGATGTCCTCGGCGGATTCCTCCGTGGCGGTCTTGTCCACGAAGAGCAGCAGGTTGCCGCTGTAGTCGGGAACGACGTCGACGGATCCGTCCTGGACGGCCTTGAGGTAAACCTCGCGCGAACCGATGTTCGGCTTGGTGGTGGCGGTGACGCCGGCGGCGTTCAGGGCGCCGGCGTAGACCTCGGCCATGATCTGGCTCTCCGGGAAATCGGCGGAACCGACCACGAGGGAGGTGGCGCCGCCGGTCGCGGTCCCGCCGGTGGCCGGGGTGGTCCCCAGCGGGTCGGACGCGCCGCCGCCGCATGCGCTGAGGACAACGGCCAGGCTGACGCCGGCCGCCAGACCGCCGAGGGCGCGCCGGCCGAGCGCTTGCTGTCGAATGTGTTTCATGACTTTCCTCCTAGTGCAACAGTTTCCGCGGTGGCGGACTCCGTGAGATCACCCTCAGCCTGCTGGCTGGGGTTTGGCTGGGATGAGGCGCCCGGGGAAAGGAACAGCCTCTGGATCAGGGACAGGACGAGGTCCACGGCAATGGCGAGTCCGGCGATGAGCAGCGAACCGCCCAGCATTTGCGGGAAGTCCGAGAGGACGATCCCGTCGAAAAGGTACCGGCCGAGGCCGCCCAGATTGATGTAGGCCACCACCGAGACGGTGGCGATCACCTGGAGCACGCCGGTCCGGAATCCGCCGAATATCACGGGCAGTCCGTTGGGGAACTCGGCGCGGAAAAGGACCTGGAGTTCGGTCATGCCCATGGCCCGGGCGGCGTCCACGACGTTGCGGTCCACGCTGGAGATCCCCGCGTACGTCCCGGCCAGCAGCGGCGGAACGGTGAGGATCACGAGGGCCCAGATCGGCGGCATCAGCCCGATCCCGGCCAGGAGCACGAACAGCGTCAGCAGGCCCAGGGTGGGCAGGGCACGGAGTGCGCCCGCGACCGCCACGACAGCCACCCGGCCGCGGCCGGTGTGCCCGACGTACAGGCCGACCGGCACCGCGATCAGGGTGGCGATCAGCATGACCAGGCCGGTGTACTGGAGGTGCTCGGCGAGCCGCGCGGGGATGCCGGCGCTGCCGGACCAGTGCGCCGGATCGGCAAGCCAGTCCATGGTGTCCGTGACGACGTTGCTCATGCGGCTCCCCCTCCGGCAGCGGCCGCGCGGGGACGTCCGGGCGCGGACGGGGCCGCTTCCGGGGCGGGCACCGGTTTAGTGCCGGCCCGCGTCCAGGGCGTGACGAGCCGCTCGAGCAGGACCAGGAGCGCGTCCATGATCAACGCCAGGATCAGGATGGCGACGATCCCCACCATCACTTCAGTCACGAAGTCCCGTTGCAGGCCGGAGGTGAACAGCATCCCGAGATTGCCGATCCCCAGGAGCGCAGCCACGCTGACCAGCGAGATATTGCTGACCGAGACCACCCGGAGACCGGCGAACAGCACGGGAAAGGACAGCGGCAGATCGATTTGCAGGAAGCGTGCGAACGGTTTGAAGCCCATGGCCACGGCTGCCTGGCGGAGGTCCTCGTCCACGGAGTCGAACGCGTCCAGCACGGCACGGACCAGGAGCGCGACGGCGTACACGGTGAGGCCCACAATGACGTTGAGCGGGTCCAGGATGCGGGTGCCCAGAATGGTCGGGAGGATGATGAACAGCGCCAGCGAGGGAATGGTGTAGAGCAGCGACGAGGCGGTCAGCACCACGGAGCGCAGGGTACGGTTCTGCCGCGCCAGCTGGGCGAGTGGAACGGCGATCAGGACACCGAGGATCATGGGGATGACGGCCAGCACGAGGTGTTGGCCGGCGAGCCCGAAGACCTGGGTGCTGTTGGCCAGGAACCACTCCATCAGAGGGTGCCTTGCCGGGCGCGGCGGTCCGATTCGATCACGGCCAGCACTTCGACGGCGGTAATGACTCCGGCCACGCGACCGTCCTCGTCAACGGTGACGCCGAGGCCCGCCGGCGAGGAGAGCGCAGCGTCCAGGGCGCGGCGGAGTGAGTCCCCTTTGCGGAACAGTGACCCGCCGGCGATCAGCCCGGGGTCCCTGCCCGGGGCGGCCCAGCCGAGCGGATACAAATCGGCGTCCACCACCAGCCGCCATTCGTCCGAACCGGTGCCCTGCCGCAGTTCATCCGGGGTGAGCGTGGTGACCGGGTGCACCCGCACGCCGTCGGACGGGGTGAACCCGAGATGCCGGAATCCCCGGTCCTTGCCTACGAAGGACGCCACGAAGTCGTTGGCCGGGGCCCGCAGGATTTCCTCCGGGGCCGCATACTGCGCCAGCTTTCCGCCGAGGCCGAACACCGCCACCTTGTCGCCAAGGATCGTGGCCTCGTCGATGTCGTGGGTGACGAAAACGATGGTTTTGGCCAGGTCCTGCTGTAGCCGCAGGAGCTCGCTCTGGAGCTCCTCCCGGACCACCGGGTCCACGGCGCTGAACGGCTCGTCCATCAGGAGCACGGGCGGATCGGCGGCGAGCGCCCGGGCGACGCCGACCCGTTGCTGCTGGCCGCCGGAGAGCTGGGACGGGAACCGTTTGCCGAGCGAGGGGGCCAGCCCGACGACGTCGAGCAGTTCCCGGGCGCGCGTGCGGGCGTCCGCTTTGGAGACGCCGTTGAGCCGGGGCACGGTGGCGATATTGTCCAGGACGGAGCGGTGCGGCATGAGCCCGGAGGACTGCATCACGTAACCCATGGACCGCCGCAGGGTGGCCGCCGGCACCGACGTGACGTCGGCGCCGTCAACCGTGATGGTGCCGGACGTCGGTTCGACCATGCGGTTGATCATCCGCAGCGAGGTGGTCTTCCCGCAGCCCGAGGGTCCGACGAAAACCGTGATCGCCGCCTTGTCGATGGACATGCTCAGGTTGTCGACGGCAGCCTGACCACTCTGGTACTGCTTCGTCACGTTCTGGAACTCGATCATGGCTTCAGCCATTTCCGGGCGTACCTATCTGTCGGCGGCAACTGCGGACGGTCCAGCCAACCGATCATAAGCGCGGTATTTTTGGCTGTAAAGCGTGTAAGACCAGCGTAACCAGCGCCCCTGAAGCTGTCAGCGGCGCGGCGGCTACGTAAGGCTTCGGATACACAACGATTCCGGATGGGTGCCGGGCCGGTAGAGTTTCCGGCACGGTCAGGGGTGTCAGGGAAGCCTGCCGTCCAGCGGCCGTTCCCGGTAGAGCCTGAGCCCGGCATCGACGAGCGAGACCCGGTTCAGCCGGGACACTTCGGCCAGCGGGATCCACGCCGCGTGGGTGGTGCTGCCGCCTATTTCATGGCGCAACTCCCCGCCGGTGATCGTCGCGTCATAGACCAGCCGCAGGGACTGGAAATCGCGGGTCCCGCCATCGAGCCGGATCTCCGCGGGCCAGTGTCCGATGTCTATGCCCAGCATGGTGCCGATTTCGGCGTCATAACCGGTTTCCTCCAGGATTTCCCGGCGGCATCCGTCGACGGGATGTTCGGCCAGGTCCAGGCCGCCGCCCGGAAGGGTCCACCCTTCCCGGCCGCCCTGTTTCCAGTAGGCGAGCAGGATGCCACCGTCGCGGATGATGACGGCGTAGGCGGCCGGGCGGGTATCGAATGTCAGGCTCATTCCTCCAGCGTAGCGGCGTTGCCGCGGGCCCCGGATCGGCGCCGGTCCGGCGGCCCCGGGCACCGGAGGGACCCTGCCGGCCGGTGCGTTTCCGGCCTACAGTGTGAGTGTGACCAACCTTGAGCTCCGACCCGCCGAAGAAGTCTGTCCGCCGGCGCCAGCCGACGGCGGCACCGGTCCCTGCGTGCAGGTGTGGCCTGCCCGGGAGGTCCCGCTGGGCGGTGTCCGCGCCATTCAAGTCTCACGGACCCTGCCGCAGCGGGGACTGCCGACCGTGGGTGCCTGGTGTTTCCTGGACAGCTTCGGACCGGACCGGGTGGCCATGTCCGTTTTGCCGCACCCGCACACGGGACTGCAGACGGTCACGTGGCCGCTCCAGGGCACGATCCGGCACCGGGACAGCGTCGGCAGCGACGTGCTGGTCCGGCCGGGAGAACTGAACATCATGACCGCTGGCCGGGGCGTCTCCCATTCCGAGTTCGCGGTGCTGCCCGGACCCCGGCCCGGCGCCGGAACCGCCATGCCGCTGCCGCTCCAGCGCGGACTGCAGCTGTGGGTGGCGCTGCCCGACGCCGAGCGCCACCGGGCGCCGTCGTTCGAACAACACCGCAACCTGCCGCAGCTCACGGGGCCGGGTTTCACCGCGACCGTCATGGTCGGAAACCTGGCCGGAGTCAACTCCCCCGCGACCATGTATTCGCCCATCGTGGGCGCCGACGTGCACTGCGGCGGGGAGCTGAGCCTGCCCCTGGACTCCGGCTTTGAACATGCCGTGCTGGTGCTCGACGGCGGGCTCGTCGTTGACGGCCAGGAAATCCCGCCCGGCCCCCTGGGCTACATCGGCTCCGGCCGTAGCAGCCTGGCGCTGACGGCGCTGCCGGGCACCCGGTTCATCCTGCTCGGCGGCATCCCGTTCGAGGAGGAGCTGCTGATGTGGTGGAATTTCGTCGGCCGCACCCACGCGGACGTGGAGCAGGCACGGCGTGATTGGGAGGCGCAGGCGGATCTCCCGGACGCCGATGCCGCGGCGGCACGGTTCGGGCTGGTTCCCGGCCACGGCCCCGACGCCGGAGCCGAGACCGGCCGGATCCCGGCACCGCCCCTTCCGGGCGTCCCGCTGAGACCGCGCCGCCGGAACTGACCGCCGCGGCCCTCGGCGGCGTTCTGGTCAGTCCTGTTCGGCCACGAGCTGGAGGACGCCGAACACCGGATCCTGGTCCAGGACCCGGACGTCGCTGATCCCGGCGGCTGCCAGGGCGGCCCGGAAAGACTCCTGGACTCCGGTCACATGCATTCCCAGGCCGCCGCCCAGGACCACGGGCCCGTCGATGCCCAATTGCCGGATGGTCTGCTCAGCCAGCGACGCCAGGTCGCGCCCGGCCTGCTCCACGAGGGCGGCGCTCGCGGCGTGCCCGGCCGCGGCGGCCTCCACCACAAGCCGGGCCTGCTGGGCCCAGAACCGCCGGCCGGTCGCGGCCGAGTGGAAATGCGCGATCAGCTTGTTCGGGTGGTCCAGGCCGCAGGCCGTCAGCAGGGCAGCTGTCAGCTCATCCTGCTCCAGCCCCTGGTTCATCCGGCGCAGGCTGTGCCGGACGGCCTCGCGTCCCAGCCAGTAGCCGCTGCCTTCGTCGCCGAGGAGGTAGCCCCAGCCGCCGGCACGGGCCTCCGTGCCGGCGGCGTTCTTACCCCAGGCTGCCGAACCGGTGCCGCCGATGACGGCGACGCCGGTGCTCGTGCCGCCGGCGGCCAGCAGGAGCCGGGAATCGTGGACCACCGTGATTCTGGCCCCCGGTACATGCGGTGCGATCAGCGCGGCGAGGGCGGCGGCGTCCTCGTCGGTGTCGATGCCGCCGGCTCCCGCGTAGACCTGCCCGACGTGTCCCCCGCCGATCCTGGCGAAGAGGTCGGCGAGGTGGCTGGCGGCCTCCTCACGGGTGACGTTCTGGACGTTGGAACTGCCGGCTGTTTCATTGGCCACGGCCACGCCGTCCTCAAACCGGACGCCGTGGGTTTTGGTGCCGCCGATGTCCAGGCCGATCACGGTGCCGGAGTGTGCATGGCCCGGGGCGGGCTCGGCCGGGGACAGATGGGCAGGGTCCGCCGCCGGCGGAAGGTCAGTGTTAGTCACAGGACCAGACTACTGAACCGCCACCGGCCCTGACATCGCCGGTGGCGGCGCGGCGGCGCGGCGGCGCCGTAGGTGGCTTAGCCGGTGGACTCGATCGCCTGGATCAGGTCCGCCATGATGTCGGCCGGGTCCTCGAGTCCCACGGAGATCCGTAGAAGGGCCGCGTGCGGCTTCGCGCCGGCCTCCACGGGTCGGTGGGTCAGGCCGGCCGGGTGCTGGATGAGGGTGTCGATGCCGCCCAGCGAGACGGCGTGGGTGATCATGCGCACGGCCGCCGGGATCCGTTGGGCATGCTCCGCGGAGGCCAGCTCAAACGCCAGCAGCGATCCCGGGCCGGCCATCTGCGTGCCGATCAGGCCCTGCGGGTCGCAGTCGGGCAGGCCCGGATAGTAGACGCGCCGCACCGATGCGTGTTCATTCAGTGCCGCCGCCACCTTTTCCGCGCTGGATTGCTGGGCCCGGACCCGCACCGGCAGCGTCGCCAGCCCCCGGTGCAGGAGGTAGGCCGGCCACGGGGTCAGGATCCCGCCGGTCACGGCCCGGATGCGGCGCAGCCTGGCGGCCCAGTCCGGAGCCGCGGCCACCACGCCGCCCATCGCGTCGCCGTGTCCGCCCAGGAACTTGGTGGCACTGTGCAGCACCAGGGCCGCACCGTGTTTGAAGGGCTGCTGCAGGATGGGGCTCGCGAAGGTGTTGTCGACGAGCAGCGGGACGCCGTCCGCCGCGGCGTTCACCCGGGCGATGTCCACCAGTTCGAGGCTGGGGTTGGCCGGCGTCTCCAGGATCACGAGTCCGGTGTCGGGCCGCAGCGCTGCGTGGACGCCGTCCGGCGTGGTGTAGGTGACCTCGGTGCCGAGCACCCCGGAGGCCAGCAGGTGGTCGCTGCCGCCGTAGAGCGGCCGTACCGCGACCACGTGCTTCTTGCCGCCGGCGACGACGGCGAGCAGGACCGCGCTGAGGGCCGCCATGCCGGTGGCGAACGCGACCGCTTCCGGGGTGCCTTCGAGGAGGGCGACGCCGTCCTCAAACCGCGCCACCGTCGGATTCCAGAGCCGCTGGTAGACGGTGCTCTGGCCTTCCTGGTGGGCTCCGCCGGTCGCCATGTGCTCGTAGGCCAGGCCTCCCGCGTCGACCGAGGGCAGCGGCGCCGTCGTCGACAAATCGATCGGCACCGCATGCACGCCAAGTTCCGTGAGGCCCTGACGGCCGGCATGGACAGCGAGGGAATCCTGTGAAAGCACCATTGCTCCTTATGAATATTCACCTGATGAATCCGCTAAGTATCCGGCAGTAATTCGGCCATTTATAGGGCTCACGAATCGAAAGCGGGGAACTAGGCGGATAAGATGAACCTTAAGCTTTCCAAGGAGGAACCATGAGCAGCAGTGCGAAGAATGTTCGGCCCTCGTCCGGTGCCGGCGAGCCCCTGGACGCCATTGACGAGCGCCTGCTGGCGGAACTTGTCGCCGACGCCCGGATCTCCAACAAGCAACTCGCCGAAATCGTGGGGATCGCCCCGTCCACGGCCTTGATGCGGACCAGGGCGCTGTCCGAGCGCGGCATCATCCAGGGCTTCGAGGCAAAGCTCAGCCTCTCCGCGATCGGCCGCTCCGTCCAGGCGCTGATCGCCGTCCGGCTGCGCGCCCACGACCGCGAACAGATCGACCGGTTCACCTCCCGGGTCCCGCGGCTGCCGGCGGTCCTCTCCACCTTCCACACGTCCGGGTCGGTGGACTACCTGCTGCATATCGCCGTGGCCACCACCGAAGATCTGCGTGACTGGGTGCTGGACAATCTGGCCACCGATCCGGTGGTGGGCCACACCGAGACCACGCTGGTCTTCGAACACATCCCGGGGCATCACGGCCCGCTGCCCGGCTGACCGCGCGCCGCCGGGCGGCGTCAGATTCCGCGCAGTGCCTGGCGGAGCGTGATGCCGGCCAGGACGGCCGCCGCGAGCGCACACAGCACCACGAATCCGGTCACGGCCGCCTGCAGGCCGAGGATCCCGGCCGCGAGGCCCAGGCCGATCACCGGGAACGTGCTGCCGAGGTACGTGATGACGTAGACCGCGCTGATGATCTGCGCGTGCCGGGCGGGCTCCACCCGGCCGGCCACGTCATTGAAGACGGTCCGGAAGGCGACGCCTTGGCCGGCGCCGGCACTGAGACTGGCCAGGATCAGCAGCCACGGGCTGCTCGTTGCGGCGGCCACCGCGATCAGGAGAACGGAAACGGCCAGCAGCCCCAGCCCGGCCGGGACCACAAAACGTCCCCGGACGGCGAGCAACTGGCTCAAGGCGGAGGCACCGAGCGTCAGGCCGGCCAGCAGGCCGATCAGCGGCCGGGATTCCACCTGCAGGATCTGGGCAAAATAGCCGGGCGCCAGGGACAGGCAGAAGCCGAAGACGGCGAAGCTGAGGAATCCGACGGACGCGGCGAGCCAGAAGGCGCCGCGGGCTTCGCGTGATACGGCCGGCCGCCGCGGGGCCAGGACACGCAGCGGCTGCGGTCCGGCGTGCAGGGTGATGGCCGGGCGGGCCTTGAGCAGATACAGCGGCACCAGCAGTCCGATGAGGACCAGGGAGTGCAGGTAGTACGGGGTGGTTGTGGGCCCCGGAAGCAGCGAGAGCGCGCCCCCGATGGCCGGCCCGGCGGCCACTCCGCCGGCCGAGGCCAGGAGGGTGAATCTCGAGGCCCATTCCGGCCGGCTGGGCAGCAGCTCACGCAGCGCGGCAGAGCTGGCGCCGGTGGCGAGTGCCACCGAAACGCCCTGCAATGCCCTGCCGGCGGACAGGACGGGCAGGCTGTCCGCCGTCGCGAAGACAAAGCCCCCGGCGAGCCCCACCAGCACGGCCAGCAGCAGGGCGGCCCGGCGTCCGATGTAATCGGACCAGTGCCCGGCCAGCAACAGCGTCGCGACGAGCGCCAGCACATAGGCGGAGAACGCCACCGTGACATCCAGCGCGGTGATGCCGAGCTTGGCCTGCAGCAGTGGATACAGCGGCGTCGCCAGGTTCGCGCCGATCAGGAGCGTGAAGATGACGACGCCGGCCAGTACGAGCCGCGCCGTGGTGGAGGCGTCCCAGCCCCAGCGCTCGGCGGTGACCGGGCGCATGCGGAGCTCGGTGAAGACCGTCATTGCTTTGCCTTTGCGTGGTGGCGGCCCGGTGGTTCGCGGTGGTGGGCGGGGAGCCCGGGCCGGTAAAAGTGGATACCTAAAGAGTGACGCTTTGGTGATCTTCAGGATTATGTCTTGTGCCAGAATTGATCAAAATAGGCAATCACAGAGCGCCAGCATGAACCGGAGTGATGATTTGAACAGTCTGGACCCAACCGACCTAAAAATCCTGCTGGAGCTGATCCGCGATCCGCGGATCCAGATCGGCGAACTCAGCGATTCCCTGGGCATTGCCCGGAACACCGCGCAGTCCCGGCTGCGCCGGATGCAGCGCTCCGGCGTGCTGCACGACGGCGGCCGCGAGGTCGATCTGGAAGCGGTGGGCTACGACGTCGTCGCCTTCGTCACCATCGAGGTGAACCACCGCGAGCTCGATGGCGTTGTGGCGGCGCTGCGCCTGATCGCCCAGGTCCTGGAAGTCCACGAAATCTCCGGACGCGGCGACGTCTGGTGCCGGGTGGTGGCGACGGACACGCACAACCTGCAGACGGCGCTGCGGTCCATCCTGCGGATCAAGGGCGTCATCCGGACCGAAACGGTCCTGGCGCTGCACACGCACATCCCCTACCGCACCGAACCGTTGATCAGCAGGCTCGCGCAGGGCAGCGCGCTGGCGCCGGGCCGGGTCCGGTGAGCGGATAATGGGCCGGTGACTATCATCGACAACGCCGTCTACGTTGACGGCGTCCGCAGCGCCGAGCCGCAGAGCCTCGAGCAGACCTTCGAGACGCTCACCGCGCACGGCGGGATGGCCTGGATCGGGCTGTACCGGCCGACGGCCGACGAAATGGCCGCCGTCGCCCGGGAATTCGGCCTGCACGGCCTGGCCGTGGAAGATGCGATCTCGGCCCATCAGCGTCCCAAGCTGGAGCGCTATGACGACAATCTGTTCACCGTGCTGCGCCCGGCCAGGTATCTGGACGAGACGGAGTCAGTCGAGTTCGGTGAGCTGCATGTCTTTACGGGCCGGAACTTCGTGGTGACCGTCCGGCATGCCGAGACCGGCGGGGTGGCCGAGGTGCGGCGCCGCCTTGAGAGCCGTCCCGACCTGCTCCGCCACGGGCCGGAATCGGTGCTGTACGCGCTGATGGACCAGGTGGTGGACGACTACATGCCGGTAGTCGCCGGGCTGGAAAATGACATCGACGAAATCGAGGACCAGCTCTTCAGCGGAGACCCCCGGGTCTCGCGCCGGATCTATGAGCTGGCCCGGGAGGTCATCCAGTTCCAGCGCGCCATCCACCCGCTGCCGGCCATGATGCAGCTGCTGCGCCGCGGATTCGAGAAGTACGAGGTGGACTCGGAACTGCGGCACAACCTCCGCGACGTCGAGGACCACGTCGAGCGGCTCATCTCACGCGCCGATTCGTTCCGCGACCTGCTGCAGAATGCGCTCACCCTCGACGGGACGCTGACCGCCAACCGGCAGAACGAGGTCAGCGCGCAGCAGAACGAACAGGTGAAGAAGATTTCGTCCTGGGCGGCAATCTTCTTCGCGCCCTCGATCGTGGCCAGCATCTACGGCATGAATTTTGAGGTGATGCCCGAGCTGCACTGGGCCTTCGGCTACCCGATGGCCATCGGCATGATGG
>JBFGBS010000004.1:0-22045 GCA_041567475.1 Arthrobacter sp. | reverse complement strand
CCGGCCGACGAGTCTGCGGAACCGGCAGACGACTCGGGCGACGGTAGCTAGGCCACCGCTGCCCGGCACTGAATAATGGGGGCATGCGACTAGGCGTCCTCGACATCGGCTCAAACACTGTGCACCTGCTCCTTGTGGACGCCCACCCCGGCGCCCGCCCGGTGCCTTTTGCCTCCCACAAGCGGCCGCTGTCGCTCGTGCAGTTCCTGGACAAGGACGGCAATATCAACGACGCCGGCCAGCAGGAGCTGACGGAGTTTGTCCTGGAGGCGTGGGAGTTTGCCGCCCGACACAAGGCCGACGACCTCCTGGCCTTCTGCACGTCAGCCATCCGGGAGGCCACCAACGGCCCCGCCGTGCTGGCCAGGGTGGAGCACGAAACGACGGTGGCCCTCCGGGAACTCACGGGAGCGGAAGAAGCGTCCATGACGTTTTTTGCGGTCCGGCGCTGGTACGGCTGGGGTGCCGGGCCGATCCTCGACCTGGACATCGGCGGCGGATCGTTTGAGATGGCGTTCGGCCAGGACGAACTTCCCGAGTTGGCGCTCTCCGTTCCGCTGGGCGCGAGCCGGCTGACCCGCGACTGGCTGCCGGAGGACCCGCCGTCGGCCAAAAGCATAAAAGAACTTCGCCGCTACATCCGCGCCACGCTCAAGCCCGCCGTGCGCAGCATCGGGGAACTGGGCCGGGCCAATCTCGTGGCGGGAACGTCCAAGACCTTCCGGTCCCTGGCCCGGATCGCGGGGGCAGCCCCCAGCGGGGCCGGCCCGTACGTCAAGCGCGAGTTGCACGCCTCGGACCTGGGGCTGTGGGCCCAACGCATCTCGGCCATGGGCAACGAGGATCGCCTGCACCTGCCCGGTGTCTCGGAGGCCCGTGCCCCGCAGTTGCTGGCCGGTGCCCTGGTGGCAGAGGCCGCCCTGGAAATGTTCGAGTTCTCCAGCATGGAAATCTGCCCGTGGGCGTTGCGTGAAGGACTCATCCTGCGCCGCTTCGACCAGCTGGTTTTTGAGGGGCCCGTCGATCCGGCCGGCGATAGCGACCCGGCCCCGCCGGAACTGGAGCTGCCCGGCAGCGCCGACCCCTCGTTAACGGAGTAGGCACCGGCGTCCTGAAGCGGGAAAATGGGGGAAACCCGCTAAAGTCCACCGGTGCCGGGCTGACATCCGCATGCCTGCCGTATCACTCGCACCCTCAATGAGGTGCTATTGACGATAATCGGCGAGGTTGGGAGCTACCTGCGACGAAGGTGTGAGCTGGCTGTGAATCGGGGCGGGCTGCCATGATGGTGTCATGAGCAACCGAATCGCATTTCTGGGCTGTGGATCCATGAACGAGGCCATCCTCGGCGGACTGATCGACGGAGGCACCGATCCCGCCGACATCGTCGCCACCGTGCGCCGCGCCGAGCGGGCAGCCGAGCTGGCCGAACGGCACCACGGCATCACCGCCATCGCCGGCGAGGAAGAGCCGGAGAACAACAGGCAGGCCGTCGTGGGCTCGGACGTTGTGATCCTGGGCGTCAAACCGGTCGGGATTGCGGACCTGGCCAGGGAGATCAGCGGATCGCTCGCACCGCAGACAATCGTCATCAGCGTGGCAGCCGCCGTCTCGCTCGAGCAGCTCGAAGCAGCGCTGCCGGCCGGCCAGCCGGTGATCCGGACCATGCCCAATACCCCGGCGAAGCTCGGCCGTGGCGTTGTCTCCGTCTCACCCGGAACCAACTGCTCCGCCGCGCAACTGCAGAAGGCCAAGGATGTCCTGGCCGCCGTCGGGACCGTGGTGGAGATCCCGGAGGCGCAGGTGGACGCCTTGTCCGCGATCAGCGGTTCAGGCCCCGCGTACGCGTTCTACCTGGCCGAGTCGATGGCCGCGGCCGGCGTCGAACTGGGCCTGGACCCCGACCTGGCGCTGCTGCTGGCCCGTGAAACGGTGGCGGGGGCCGGCTACATGCTGGCCGAGCCCGGCGCTGATCCGGCCGGGCTGCGCCGGGCGGTGACCAGCCCGAACGGGACCACGGAACGTGCGATCGCCACCTTCGATGAGCAGGGCATGCCGGCGATCATCGCCGCCGGAGCCCGCGCGGCAGCCGGCCGGGCCGCGGAAATTACCCGGCAGCTGGCCTGAGCCGCCGGGCCTGAGCCGCCGGGCCGGGCGGCTACGGTCGGGCCGCGAACCGCTCCAGCAGGTCCACATGGCCGGACACAATGAGCATGTCCCGTGACGAGACCTTGGTTTCGGGCCGCGCGTAGGTGAAATCCTCGCCCGGGGACTTCACGCCAACGATCGTCACGCCGTACTTGGAGCGGACCTTCGATTCGTCCAGGGTGAACCCGACGGTCTCACGCGGCGGGTACATCTTGACGATCGCGAAGTCGTCGTCGAACTCGATGAAGTCCAGCATCCTGCCGGAGACGAGGTGCGCGGCGCGGACCCCGGCGTCGGCTTCCGGATAAATCACATGGTTGGCCCCGATCCGGGTGAGGATCTTGCCGTGGGAGGGGGTGATCGCCTTGACCCAGAGGTGCGCGATGCCGAGGTCCACGAGGTTGACCGTGATCAGCACCGAGGACTCGATCGAGGTCCCCACGCCGACCACCGCCGAGCTGAATTCCTGTGCTCCGAGCTGCCGGAGCGCGTCGATGTTCGTGGCATCGGCCTCGACCACGTGGGTCAGGACCCCTGCCCACTTCTGGACCAGTGACCGGTCGCGCTCGATCGCGAGCACCTCGCGGCCCTGCTTGACCAGCTGTTCGGCGGTGGCGGCACCAAAACGGCCCAGCCCCACCACCAGCACGGGTGCGTTGTGGGCGGGACGGGCGGATGCGCCTGGGGAACTAGCCAATGATGGGCCTCTCTTCCGGGTAGTGGTACAGCTGGCGGCGCTGACGCAGGGCCAGGGCCGCCGCAAGGGTGACGGTGCCGACGCGTCCGGCGAACATGAGGGCGGTCAGGATGTACACGCCCGACGGCGGCAGCTCCGCGCTGAGGTTGGTGCTCAAACCGCATGTGGCGAAGGCCGAGATCGCCTCGAAGAGGACCCGGTCCAGTGAGGCCCCGCTGATCTGCAGCAGCAGCAGGGACGAGACCGAGACCAGTGTTGCCCCGGCGACGATCACGGAGATCGCCACCCGCATGGTGCCCTCGGGAATGGTCCGGCCATAGACCTTGACGTCCTCGTCGCCGCGGGCCTCGGCGACGATCGCCAGGAACATCACCGCAATGGTGGTCACCTTAATACCGCCCGCCGTCGAGGCCGAACCGCCGCCGGCAAACATCAGTGCGTCGGTCAGCAGCATGGTGGACGTGTCCATCTGGTTCTGGTCGACCAGGTTGAAGCCGCCGGAGCGGGTCATGATGGACGCGAACAGCGAGTTGGTGATTTTGTCGCCAAACCCCATGCCGCCGATGGTCCGCTGGTTGTTCCATTCCAGCATGCCCCAGAGCACCGATCCTGCGACCAGGAGGATGAGGGAGACCTGGATGGTTAGTTTGGTGTGCAGGTTCCAGGTCTTCCAGCGCAGCCCGCTCTGGTGCAGGCCCATGACCACGGGAAAACCCAGGCTGCCGAGGAAAACGCCCACCATAAGCGGGACCAGGATCCACAGGTCGGCCCCGTAGGGAACGATGCCGTCCGAGTGCGGTGTGAATCCGGCGTTGTTGAAGGCCGAGATGGCGTAAAACACCCCGTGCCAGAGCGCCTGGCCGAATTCCTCGTTGAGGGCCAGGAAGCGGGGCACGAGGGCGACGGCGAGGACCCCCTCAATCAGCACGGAGGTCACGATCACGATCCGCAGCAGGGCGCCGACCTCGCCGAGCCGGCCCGCATTGGTGGCCTCCTGGGCGATGAGCTTGCCGCGGACTCCGAGTCGTTTGCTGACCACCAGGGCCAGCAGGGAGGCCAGCGTCAGGGTCCCCAGGCCGCCGACGAAGATGCCGACCAGGATGACGAGCTGGCCGAAGAAGGACCAGTGCACGGCGGTGGAGACCACGGTCAGGCCCGTCACGCATACGGCCGAGACCGCAGTGAAGAGGGCCTGATGGATGGGTGTGATATCGCCGGTGGCGGAGGAAGCCGGGAGTGAGAGCAGCCCGGTGAAGATCAGGATGACCACGGCGAACGTCGTCAGCGCCAACCGTGCCGGAGAGCTGTTGGCGATGCCGTCCACAACGTCGCGGATCCGGGTAAAAATCCAGAGGCCTTCGCGGTCCGGTGCACCGGGGTGCCAGCTTGTCGGGTTCGATGACCTCGACGGACCTTGCGTCATGTGTGGCTTTTCCTCGTTTGAAACTGCTTCCTTCAGTAGTAAACCACTAAAACCCCTGCCGTGACGGGGGCAGGGCTCGGGCTTCGGTGTGCTCGGGTAGCCTGTCTTTGATGACATTCTTGCCCGGGCTTGCTGAGACCGCGCTGCCAACGACGGTGGTGTGGGACTCCGCTATGACCGCGTACAACTTTGGCCACAGCCACCCGATGGCGCCGGAGCGGATGGAACTGACGGCGCGGCTGGCCGGCAGCCTGGGGTTGCTGGACCTGGCCGGCGTTTCCGTGGCGGCCCCGGACGTCGCCACGGACGAGGACCTCTGCACGGTCCACACCGCCGAATACGTCGCGGCCGTCCGACGCGTCAGCGCCAATCCCGATACCCCCGATTTGGCCCGCGGGCTGGGCACCGAGGACGATCCGGCCTTTGCGGGCATGCACGAGGCGAGCGCCCGGCTGGCAGGCGGGTCGCTGCTGGCGGCCGCTGCGATTCTCGACGGCAGCGCGGTGCGGGCCGTTAATTTCGGCGGCGGTATGCACCATGCGGCCGCCGACCACGCGAGCGGCTTCTGCATCTACAACGACGCCGCCCTCGCGGTCCAGCGCCTGCTCGATGGCGGCGTGCAGCGGGTGGCATACATCGACATCGATGCCCACCACGGCGACGGGACGCAGGCCATCTTCTGGGACGATCCGCGGGTGCTGACCATTTCCCTGCATGAATCCGGTATGACCTTGTTCCCGGGGACCGGGTTTGCCAATGAGATCGGCGGTCCGAATGCGCTTGGCAGTGCGGTCAACGTCGCACTGCCTGCCGGTACCGGGGACGCGGGCTGGCTGCGGGCGTTTCACGCCGTCGTTCCGCAGCTCGTGGGCGCTTTCGCGCCGGAAGTCATCGTCAGCCAGCATGGCTGTGACTCGCACCGGCTGGATCCGCTGACGCACTTGAATATCAGTGTCGACGGGCAGCGCGAGGCAGCCACGGCGATCAGCAATCTTGCTGCCCGCTACTGCGAGAACCGGTGGCTTTCGACCGGCGGCGGCGGCTATAACGTCATCAGCGTCGTTCCGCGCTCCTGGTGCCACCTGATTGCGATTGCCGCCGGCCGGCCGGTCCCGCTCCGCACCCCGGTGCCGGACGACTGGCGTGCCTACGTGCAGGAGAAATACAGTGCCATCCATGGGGCGGAGGCCCCGCGCCTGATGGGCGACGACGTTGACCTGTGGTGGCGCTCCTGGGAGGTGGGGTTTGATCCCAACGACGGGGTGGACCGCAGCGTGATGGCCACGCGCAAGGAAATCTTCCCGTTGCACGGCCTGGATCCCTGGTTCGATTAGGCCTGTTCGGTTCGGCCTGTTCGGTTACTCCGGTTCGCCCAACCCGGCCGCGGCGGCCTGCCGCTTGACGGTCCCGTCACGGGGCGCACCGGACCGCTCCGTCTGGAACACCACCCCGGCCGCGCCGATTATCCAGCCGAGAATCGAGAGCGAAAACGCGTTGATCAGATCGGTGGACGCCGTGCCCTTGGCCAGCCACACGGCCAGCACCAGCAGTCCGATGACGAGATAGACCATCACGGCCGCGACGATGCGCCCGGACAGCCGGGCCGTGATCTCCCCGGTGTTCAGGGCGGCGGGCTTGTCCTTGCCCTTGGTGGCGTCGCCGGAGCCGCTGCCCTGTTGTTCCCGGCGCACCTCAGAGACGGTGAACCCCAAGGCCGACGCGGTCAGCGAACTCAGCGACGTCGACAGCACACCGGCCGCACACACAACAGCGTTGTTCAGCCGCGGTGCGGCGCTGATGCCGTCGGGTACCCAGAACCCAACCTGCAGCAGCACGGCGGCCCAGACGATAACAAACAGTGCGAGGAAGACCCCGGCAATGATGTTGAACAACTGTTCCCGAATGAAGTCCCCCACGCGGATGCACCCCCGGAACCAGTGGGTTGCGGCCGGACCGACATCACGGCCGTGAATCCGTTCTAGCACCCCGCCCGTCGCAGGGCAATGTCCCGCGGACAGGCTGATCGGTGCGGAAATAATTGATGCCATCCGGCGTATATGTCGCTAGTGTGGAGGGCATGATGACAGACGACGTATTTGCCGTCATTGCTGAGGCAACCCGGCGTGACATTCTGGTATCCCTCCGCGCGGGGGATAAAGCAGTCGGGGAGTTGGTCCAGGAACTTGAGGCCAGCCAGCCCACTATTTCCAAGCATTTGAAGGTGCTACGGGAAGCGGATCTGGTGAGCATGCGCGCTCAGGGCCAGAAACGCTTCTACGCGCTGAATCCCAAGCCGCTGGAGGGGATCGCCGCGTGGCTCGAGACGTTCGACGTCGGTCCTGCTGCGCCCGCCGCGGGGGCAGCAGCCCGTGCCGAGGCGCCCGCCTCATCCGGTACCGCGGCATCCGGGACCGCCGCGCCCGAGCGCCCGGCAGCAGCCGAGTCCGCTGCCGATGCCCTGGCGGCGCGTCCGGCGGGCAGCACGCTGAGCCCCGCCGTCGCCATCCCGGTCGGCACGGCAGCCGAGGACAAGATGCCGCAGCAAATTGGCCGCACGGTGGGCCGTGCCGCGACCAAAGCCGCAGACCTGCTGGCCAACCTGCCCAAGTTCGGCCGCAAGAAATAAGCCGGCGGCAAACTGAACGCCAAGACCGGGCCGGCGGGCGAGACCGCGCCCTGCCGATGCCCGGCGCCGCGCGCCCTGCCGATGCCCGGAGGTCGGCGCGGTCCACGGACTGGGACGGATGGAGCCCGGTTTGCCCACGGTCCGGTGCGGAAGCTATGGTCCTTCTATGACAAACCGTTGGTATGCGTATTTTTCGTTGGCTCTGGAGGGGCCCGCGTCTAACTGACACGCATCCAACCTTCCTTCAGAGCCAACAGGGCAGAGATTACTCTCTGCCCTTCGCCATTTCTCCGGCGGGTTCTGATCAGGGCCCGCTCCGCACCCGGAACAGGACCCGAACATGAGTATCGAAGCAGCCCCCGCAACCCAGCAGTCCACGTCGAACCTGCGGGTAAGCGAATTCACGCCGCTGCCCTCCCCGCAGGAGATGATCGCGGAGCTGCCGCTGGACACCCGGGGCGCGGACGTCGTCGGCCGGGGCCGGGACGAGGTGCGCGCCATCATGGACGGCGTCGATGACCGGCTCCTGGTGATCGTGGGCCCCTGCTCCATTCACGACACGACGGCAGGACTTGAGTACGCCCGGCGGCTGGTCAGCCAGGCCGAGAAGCACCGCGAGGACCTCCTGATCGTGATGCGGACCTACTTCGAGAAGCCCCGCACCACGGTGGGCTGGAAGGGCCTGATCAACGATCCCCGGCTTGACGGCAGCCACGACATTCCCGCCGGGCTCCGTGCCGCACGCCAGTTCCTGCAGCAGGTCACCGCGCTCGGCCTGCCCACGGCCACCGAATTCCTCGAACCGATCAGCCCGCAGTACATGGCAGACCTGGTCTCCTGGGGTGCCATCGGTGCCCGCACCACGGAAAGCCAGATCCACCGCCAGCTGGCGTCGGGCCTGTCCATGCCGATCGGCTTCAAGAACGGCACCGACGGCGGTCTGCAGGTGGCCCTGGACGCATGCAGCGCCGCCGCCGCATCCCAGGCGTTCCTCGGCATCGACGACGACGGCCGGGCGGCGCTCGTGGCCACTGCCGGCAACCCGGACACGCACATCATCCTCCGGGGCGGACGCAAGGGCCCCAACTACTCCGCGGCCGACGTCGAGGCGGCCTCGGCAAAGCTCTCCGCCGGGCGGCTCAACCCCCGGCTGATCGTGGACGCGAGCCACGCCAACAGCGGTAAGGACCACCACCGCCAGGCCGAAGTGGCCCACGAAATCGGTGCCCAGCTGGAGGACGGCGGAGCCGCCTCGGCGGCCATTGCCGGCATCATGCTGGAAAGCTTCCTGACCGGCGGGGCGCAGGAGCTCGACGTTGCCGCGCACGCCGTGGGGGCTGATGACCTGGTCTACGGCCAGAGCGTCACGGACGCCTGCATGGACTGGGACGTGACGGCCTCCGTTCTTGGCCAGCTGGCCTCCTCCGTGCGGGCACGCCGTACCCGTGGCTAGCGCGGTCCGGCACCCGACGGCCGCGCGCGGGTGCCGGACAGCGCAAATTTTGGTGATTCCTGCGGGAACTGTGTAGGCAATCCTGCGCCAGCCATTCACATTGGCATCATGAGCCACTAGTGTTACTTGCACGTGGTTGTCTGATGACTCAGCATCGGCACGCCGCCCAGATTTCTGGTGGTTGCTGTTCGCTCGAGCAAAGGAAAACACTATGTCTGCGGAGGAGAACTTCTCCAGGGCCCACTTCCTCACGGTGGCTGAAGTCGCCGAGGTCATGCGGGTGTCAAAAATGACCGTCTACCGCCTCGTGCACTCCGGAGCGATGCCGGCAGTGCGTTTCGGACGCTCCTACCGGGTCCCCGAAAACGCCGTCGAGCAGTATCTCAAGAGTGCGGTCGTTGAAGGGCAGCACGGTCACTCGGAAACCGGCTGAGATCTCAACTGGGGGGCGGATCCGCCGGCTTGGGCACCGTTCCAGGCAGCTGTCGTGGGGCGGCCCGGTTAAGCGGTACCCTGTTAAGGAACGTTTTACGTCATTGTTAGGACCTGTCAGTTGCACAGTCCGTTGCTCAGTTCACGGACGGCTTCCAGCGGACAGGTCCTGCATCTAGTTTGTGAGGAACTTTCGTGGGTTCAGTTATTAAGAAGCGTCGCAAGCGTATGGCCAAGAAGAAGCACCGCAAGCTGCTTCGCAAGACGCGTCACCAGCGCCGCAATAAGAAGTAGCAATACTTCTGACTGCGTGAAATGCCCGTTGCCTTCCGGCAACGGGCATTTTTTTGTGTCGTCGGGAGCCGCCGGCCGCAGGGTCCGGAGCTATCCCTACCTACGACGGGGAGGCCCTCCTTTAGGCGGTGGGCCCGCGGAAGCGGGAAAAGCCCCGCCAGAGGCCGTAGACGGCCCCTCCGACGGTGGCGGCCTTGAGCCCCAGGGTGGCTGCCCTCCGGCCGGACCGGAAGTCGTAGACCGGCCAGTTGTTGTCCCGGGCGTGCCGGCGCAGTTTGGCGTCCGGGTTAATCGCCACCGGATGTCCCACCGCGCTGAGCAGCGGGATGTCGTTGTGGGAGTCGCTGTACGCCCAGCAGCGGTCCAGGTCCAGGCCTTCCGCCTCGGCCACCCGGCGGACGGCGACGGCTTTGGCCGGACCGTGGAGGATTTCGCCCACCAGCCTGCCGGTGTAGGAGCCGTCCATGCTTTCCCCGACGGTGCCAAGGGCACCGGTGAGGCCGAGCCTCGTGGCGATCACCGTGGCGACCTCGATCGGGGTCGCCGTGACCAGCCAGACTTTGCGCCCTACGCGCAGGTGCTGCTCGGCCAGGGCCTTGGCGCCCGGCCAGATGCGGGATTCGATCATCTCGTCGTAGACCTCTTCGCCGAGAACCTCGACGTCCTTGACCAGGATTCCGGCGGCGAGGGCCAGTGCTGCATCGCGCACGGCGTGGACATCCTTCATGTTCTCGCCGCGCAGCAAGAACATGAACTGCTTCCAGGCGATGCCGCCGGCCTGCGGCACGGTGAAGGCGCCGCGCTGGTACATCTTGCGAGCCACGTGGAAGAGGCTGGCCCCCCGCATGAGGGTATTGTCGACGTCGAAGAAGGCCGCCTCACCCTGCAGCGGCGAAGCGGCAGGCTCGGTGACCACGGCGACGTACTTGTCCTCGGGCATGTCACGAGTCTAGTCAATGCCCGGGATCGATCCCGCCGCGCCGCGCGTCGACGCCCCGACCGCCCGCGGGCTACCGTTGGACCATGGCCACGCCAGAAATCATCCTCATCACCAAAGCCGACTGCCACCTCTGCGCAGACGCGCGCTCCGCCGTGGACCGGGTTGTTCAAGCCCTGGGCCTGGAGTGGACCGAGCGGTCCATCGACGACGACCCTGCGCTCCGGGACCGCTACGCCGAAGAGATTCCGGTGGTGCTCGTGAACGGCATCCAGCGTGACTTCTGGAAAATCGACGAAAACCGGCTGGAGCGGACACTCAGACGGGTCCTCCAACAGTCCTCCTGAACGCCGCCGGACCACGCCGCCGGCCGCGCCCGGCAGCCCGGGCCCGCCGGGTGCCGCGGCCCGCTGCTTTGTTGGGGGCCCCCGCGGGGACCTAGAGTGGAAGGCACAACGCGACGCAATGGAGCAGATAGTGACCTCGCTGGAATCATCCCCGGACGCAGTACCCGGGGTAGCAGAACCTGCCAAGCAGATTCCGCCCGCCGCCGTAGCCCGGCTGACCATCTATTTGCGCGCCCTGACCGCCCTGCTGGCGGAGGGCGTGGACCGGGTCTCCTCCGAGTCCCTGGCAGAGGCGTCCGGCGTCAGCCCGTCCACCCTCCGCAAAGACCTCTCCCACGTCGGTTCCTACGGGACCCGCGGCGTGGGCTATGAGGTCCAGTACCTTAACCGGCATATCGCCGCGGCCCTCGGCTTGACGCAGGACTGGAAGGTCGCCATCGTCGGTGCCGGCAACCTCGGCCGCGCCCTGGCCCGGTACGGCGGTTTCGAATCCCGCGGCTTTGAAGTCGTGGCCATCTTCGACGCCGACCAGATGGTGGTGGGCAGCGAAGTGGGCTGGCTGCGGGTCAGCGACGCCGCAAACCTGGAGCCCGTACTGCAACGTACCGGCGCGAACATGGCCGTTCTGGCCCTGCCCGCCGCGGTGGCGCAGGCTGTCTGCGACCGGGTGGTCGCGGCCGGGGTCCGGAGTATTCTCAGCTTCGCGCCCGTCGTACTCCAGGTGCCCCCGGGGGTGAACCTCCGCAAGGTGGATATGGCGACGGAACTGCAGATCCTCGCCTACCACGCGCAAAGGGCGCAGGACCCGGCGGCTGACTGAATCTGCCGGCAGCCGGAGCCCCGCGCCCCTGCGTGCCCTGCATCAGCTGCCGTACGGGTTTCCCGGCCGGAAGGGATTGGCGAGCGGCTGCTTCTGGAAATACGGCGACGTCGCCGGCAGGTAAAGCATAACGATGGCCGCGACACCTGCCAGCACCGCAATGCTCCCGATGCCGAACGGCGTGATGTTGACCAGTGACAACGCGGCGAACACCGTGCCGAGGATCCGTGCCCAGTTCTTGCCCTTGCGGATGTTGAAGGCGACGAGCGCGTAGAGACCGGCGCTAATCAACGCAAAGGCCACGATGGTCCCGATCAGGAGGCCCTTGATCGTCTCGAAGTCCACGGCCGCCCCGCTTGCTGCCATCTGCTCCTCGATGAGGCTGCGGAATTCGGCGTTGTCCAGGCTGCCGAGGGACACCAGAATCGCGAATACCCATACTGCACCCGAGGCGAGGATCAGCCAGAACGCCGTATTGACCAGTTTGGGCGCCTCGCCCTTGCCCTGCGGCGTGCCGGGCTGGACCCCGGCATAGGGGGACTGGCCGTAGCCCGGTGCCTGCTGGCCGTACTGCGGAGGCTGGCCGTACTGCGGCGGCTGGCCGTAGCCCGGGGCCTGCTGGCCGAACTGCGGCGGCTGGCCGTAGCCCGGTGCCTGCTGGCCGTACTGCGGGGGCTGGCCGTAGCCCGGAGCCTGCTGGCCGGACTGCGGCGGCTGGGGTGCCCGCTGGCCGTACTGCGGAGGCTGGGATCCCTGCTGGCCGGAGCCCGGTGTCGTCTGGTCGCCGGGCTCAGGGCTGTCCGGAGCCGGGGGCTGGACTGGGGGATTGCTCATTCTGTGGTCCTTCGTGGGTCGGTCGGCAGTTCGGCTCCCGGGGCCAGCGATCCTGCCCTGCTCCCGGCATGGCTTAATTCCACCGTATCGCGGGGCAGGCGCGGCGGGGACCATTCCCGCGCGGGAATCCGGCTTGCCCGCAGCACCGCCCTGCCTTCCGCCCTGTCCTGACCAGCTGTCGCCGGGCGTCCCGTGCGTCTACGCACCGCGCAGCCGGTCCGACGTTCCGGCCTACACCCGGCCACGATGGGCGAGGAACCAGGCCTGGGCATTCGGCATCCACATCAGCACGGTCGCTGCGAGGCTGACCAAGAAGCTCAGCCAGTTGCCACCGCCGCGGCCATCGACCGCGCTGGAGTTGATGATGACCAGGACCAGGGAGATGCCGGCAACAATCGTCAGCGCGAAGCGGGCCCATTCCCGGCCTTCCTTCATCTTCATGGCGAGAATGATCTGGGCTGCCGCAATGGCCAACGCCGCGAGGACCAAGAGAAGTACGACCAGCCCCACGGCCGGAACAAAGGCAAAGAGGACAAAGGATCCGAAGACGCCGACGACGCCGGCGAGAAGTCCGAGAAGCCCGCCGATCAGCCAAATCCAGTAAGAGACCTTCAGCTCAGTGGGCATGGAGGTCACGCTGAACATGCCCGACAACCCGCCGACGGGCATGGCATCGCTGAAACTCCGTGGCCGGTCAGTCGGCATCTCGAATCGGATCCCGCCCGCTGGGGCCGGCTGGTCTTGTTGGTGCGGGGTCTGCTGGCCGGGCGCGGGGGAGCTCGGTGGCGTTTGGTACGCCGGCGGTCCGTACCCTGGCGGCGGTCCGTAGCCTGGCGGGGGAGCGTCATGGCCTCCGGGAGTCGGCGGTCCGTACCCTGGCGGCGGAGCTTCCTGGCTTCGGGGAGCCGGCGGAATGTTAGGTGGTTCGGAATTGGCCGGCGGAACGTTGCGGCCGGACTCGTCGTGGCCACCCGGCTGCTGCTGCGGAGGAAGATCTTTAGGGTCGCTCATGGCACTTACTGTAGACCGCGGTACGTGCCTTATCTAGGGAACTTGGCCCCGGCTGCCCGTGTGCCTATGCCGTGCCCGGCGGCGACCGCGGGCCCCGCGCAAACGCCGAAACCCCGCATTGCGGCGCGGCACTGCACGCGCACAAGCGGGGTTTCGGGGCCCGCCGAGCGGGCGGACTGTCCGGCCCTGACTAGGCTGCCGGAGCGATGAACGCCAGCTCCAGGCTGACCGCGACCTTGTCGCTGACCAGGACGCCGCCGGCCTCAAGCATGGCGTTCCAGGTCAGGCCGAAGTCCTTGCGGCTGATGGTGGTCTCGGCGCTGATGCCTGCGCGGGTCTGGCCGAAGGGATCCACGGCCACGCCGTTGAAGTCGGCGTCGAGTGCGACGGGGCGGCTGATGCCCTTGATGGTGAGCTCGCCGTGGAGTTCGTAAGTGTCGCCCTTCGGCACGATGTTGTTCGAGACGAAGGAGATCTCGGGGAAGTTCTCGACGTCGAAGAAGTCCTCGCCGCGGACGTGACCGTCACGGTTGGCGTCGCCGGAGTCGAAGCTGGCGGTCTTGATGGTGGCGCTGACCTTGGAGCCGGTGACATCCTCGGCCAGGTCCAGGGTGGCCTCGGCGTCCGTGAACTGGCCGCGGACCTTGCTGATGCCGGCGTGGCGGACGGTGAAGCCGATCTCGCTGTGCGAGTTGTCGAGGGTCCAGAGGCCGGTGGTGACGTTGGTGGGAAGTGCCATGGTGGTTCTCCTTGGATCGGGCGGGGTGGTGCGCGGGTGGTCTGGTCATTGGCTGAAACTTCATTGGTTGAAATCTCAACTAACTGCTGCATCCAGTATAAACATGCATTTGCATCTTTTATTCCGCCGCCGGGGAACATTTCGTCAAACTTCTCAGTTCTACTTGCTGTAGAAGATTTCGTCATTGCCCCTGCCCTTTGAGAAACTGGTACACATGCCCCACGTAACTGTTCATCTGCTCCGCCATGGCGAGGTCCATAATCCCGATCGCGTCCTGTATGGCAGGCTGCCGGAGTTCCACCTCTCGGAACTCGGCCAGCAGATGGCCGAAATGCTGGCGGGCCACTTCAGCGACCGTGCCGCGCAAGGGGCGAAACTAGTGCACCTCGTGGCATCCCCGCTGACCCGGGCGCAGGAGACGGCCCGGCCGATCGCTGATGCGCTCAACCTTGAGATTGTGACCGAGGCCCGGATCATCGAAGCCTCCAACTACTTCGAAGGGCTCAAGGTTTCCAAGGCCGAGCTCTTCCGGCCCAAACACTGGGTCCACCTCCGCAATCCCCTCCGCCCGTCCTGGGGTGAGCCGTACAAGGAACAGTCCGCCCGTGTCCTCGCGGCGGTCCAGGATGCACGCCTCAAGGCCATCGAGCTCGGCGGCGACGGGGCCGAAGCCATTCTCGTCAGCCACCAACTCCCGATCTGGGCCACCCGCCTGAGCGCCGAGAACAAGCCCCTGTGGCATGACCCGCGCAAGCGCGAGTGCACGCTGACCTCCCTCACCTCCCTTGTGTTCGACGACGCCGGAACAATCGTCCGCGTCGACTACAGCGAACCCGCTGCTGCACTTCTGCCTGGTGCCGCCAGCACGCCAGGGGCCTGAACATGCCGCGCAATGCCACCGACCGGGCGATGTCACGCCGATCCGTGCTGGCGGCCGGCGGATCGGCCCTGGCCCTTGTGCTGGGCCTGTCCGGTTGCGCCCAGGAGGACGCCCTCGCCAAGCAAGCCAAGGCCGGGGACAACAAGAACTACGTCGCCGGTGACGGATCGGTGACGGAATTCGCCGTGGCCGACCGCAAGAGCCCGGTGGCCATTGAGGGAACCCTGTTCAACGGCACCGCCGTCACACCGGAGGCCTTCCAGGGCCAGGTCACCGTCCTGAACTTCTGGTTCGCGGCCTGCGCCCCGTGCCGGGTGGAGGCGCCCGTGCTGGAGGCCCTGCACCAGGAATTCAAGGGCCAAGGAGTCCAGTTTTTCGGCGTGAACCTCCGGGATGAGAAAGCCACCGCCGAAGCGTTCGACAAAACATTCAACCTCACCTACCCGAGCTTCAATGACAAGGACGGCGCCGTACTCCTCGCCGTTTCAGGTCTCGTGCCGCCGGGCGCCGTACCCACCACCCTCGTCCTGGACAAGCAGGGCAGGGTTGCCGCCCGCGTCCTCGGCGAAATCCAGCGCGGCACGCTCAAAGCCCTCATCGCCGCCGCCGTGGCAGAATAGGGACCCCGGACGTGAACAGCCCCTTCGCCGAGGCCATCCTGAGCGGATCGCTGCTGCTGGCCGTCCCCGTGGCCCTGCTCGCTGGCCTGGTCTCGTTCCTTTCACCGTGTGTGCTGCCGCTTGTGCCCGGTTACCTCGGCTACGTGACGGGGCTGACCGGCGTCGACCTCCAACGGCAGAAGCGCGGCCGCATGCTGGCCGGGATCGGGCTCTTTGTCCTGGGCTTTTCGGTGATCTTTGTGCTGCTCGGCGGGGCGTTCGGGCAGTTGGGGACGCTGATCACGGGCTCGCAGAACCAATGGATCACCCAGCTGCTCGGTCTGCTGGTCATCGCCATGGGGGTCGTGTTCATGGGCGGCTTCGGCTGGTTCCAGCGCGACGCCAAGATCCAGGCCAAGCCCCCCGCCGGGCTGTGGGGGGCGCCGCTGCTGGGCATCACGTTCGGGCTGGGCTGGGCGCCGTGCATCGGGCCGACCTACTCGGCGGTTCAATTGCTCAGCCTTTCCGGCGGCTCGTCGGCAGCCAAGGGCGCATTCCTGGCATTCGTGTATAGCCTTGGGCTGGGCATTCCCTTCCTGCTGATTGCCTTGGCCGTGCGCCGCGGGATCGGTGTGATGTCCTTCTTCCGCACGCACCGGCTCGCCATCCAGCGCACCGGCGGTGGCATCCTGATCGTGCTGGGCCTGCTGATGGCCAGCGGTGTCTGGGGGACCTGGGTTTCCGAGTTGCAGTACTGGTTCCAAACCGATGTGAAATTGCCGATCTGATGAGCGAGCGCGTGAACGAAAAAAACAAGTCCCGGACCGCCGCCACAGCGCCCGCCGCCGAGGACGCACACGGCGGCGCCCTGGCGGACGCCAAGGACACTGCCGTCCTGCCGGCGCTGGGACCGATGGGCATGCTCCGCTGGGCGTGGACCCAGCTGACGAGCATGCGCACTGCGCTGTTCCTCCTCCTGCTGCTGGCTGTCGCGGCTGTTCCGGGCTCGTTGTTCCCGCAGCGGCCGGCCAACCCGTCGGTTGTCACGCAGTACATCAAGGACCGGCCGGAGTACGGGAAGCTCCTGGACTCCTTGCAGCTCTACGATGTGTATTCCTCGGCCTGGTTCTCTGCCATTTACCTCCTGCTGTTCATCTCGCTGATCGGCTGCGTGGTGCCGCGCGCGATCGTGCACTACAAGGCGATGCGCTCCCAGCCTCCCCGCACGCCGGCGCGGCTCTCCCGACTGCCTGAATCCGGAACGCTGGCGATCCCCGCAGGCGCCGGGATCCCGGCGTCGGCCGCTATCAGGGACGCGGCAGCCGTGCTCAAGAAGCGCGGCTACCGCGTGGATATCCGGGACAGCGACGGCGCGCGGCCCTCCGTGGGCGCCGAGCGCGGGCTGCTGAAGGAAGCCGGCAACTTGGTCTTCCACACGGCGCTGATCGGGGTCCTGGTTTCCGTCGCGGCCGGCGGCCTGTTCGGCTACAGCGGCCAGCGGATCCTGGTGGAGGGCGACACCTTCGTGAACACGCTGGTCGGCTATGACCAGTTCACTCCCGGCACCAACTTCCAGAGCAGCCAGCTCCAGCCCTACTCCGTGCAGCTGGACAAGTTCAACATCACCTTCGACCGAGAATCCCAGGGTAAGTTCGGCCAGCCCATCGATTTCACGGCCGAGGTGACCACCAAGGACAGCCCGGACGCGCCCGCCAAGCAGGAAGTCCTCAAGGTCAACGAGCCGCTGACCTTGGGCGGCACCAGCGTCTACCTGACCGGCAACGGCTACGCCCCGGTCGTCACCATCCGCGACGGCGACGGTAACATCGCCATGCAGGGTCCCGTGATCGCCAAGCTGCAGGGGGACAATTACTACTCCTCGGTCGTCATCAAGGTCCCGGATGCAAACCCGGACCAGCTCGCCTTCGCCGGCTTCTTCCTGCCTACCGCGTTCATCACCGACGACGGCGTCTCCTTCAGCGGTGATCCGGAACTGATCAACCCGCAGCTGACGCTCAACTCCTACTACGGCGATCTCGGCCTCGACGACGGCGCCCCGCAAAACGTCTTCGAGCTCGACGTGAAGGACCTGACGCCGCTCAACGCGCGGGACCTCGAGGCCAAGGGCATCGTGCTGGTGCCCGGCAGCACCCAGGTCCTCCCGGACGGCAAGGGCACCATCACCTTTGACGGCATCAAGCGCTACATTGGCGTCGATATCCACCACAACCCCGGCCAGCTCTACGCGCTCATCTTCGCCCTCCTGGCCGTGGCCGGCCTTGTCGCCTCGCTCTACGTCAACCGCCGCCGCGTCTGGGTCCGCACCGGGACCGACGCGGACGGCGGCACCGTGGTCGAATACGGCCTCCTGGCCCGCGGCGAGGACCACCGGCTCGCGGGTGAAGCCGCGGCCATCCGCAGGCTCCTGGGCGCGCAGTGGGACCTGGCGCCGGACACTGCCGCAGCCGAGCCCTCCGGTGCCGGTCGCCACCAAGATTCCCCGGTTCCAGCAGCCGGGCGTACCTCCTCACCATCCGGTTCGAACGAGCCCAAGAAGGACCTCTAATGCTTCCCATCAACGAGACCATGGGCCAGTACAGCGAGCTGTTTATGCTGTTGGCCGCCGGAACCTACACCGTGGCCTTCATCGCGTTCGCGTGGGACCTGGCCAAGAGCAGCAAGATGCTGCGGGCCGTGGACCTCAAGGCCGCGGAGCTCGCCGGCGCTGCCACCGCCGGGGCCGCGCGCGTTCCGGCCGGTGTGGCAGCCGGCAGCGCCGACCGGGCCGATGCGCATCTCAGCGGTCCCGCGGGCCGCGCCGAGCGCCCGACGTCGGCCACCGCCGGGAGCGCGGGCAGCGGGTCCGGAATCGGCCGGACCGCCGACGCCGACATGCGCTACGCCGGCGAGCGGCGCGCTCCGGCCCGGATCGCCGTCGCGCTGACCATCCTGGGCGTGGCCATCCATGCCGCGGGCGTCCTGACACGCGCGCTCGGCTCGGGCCGGGTGCCCTGGGGCAACATGTACGAGTTCCTCACCACGGGAGCCTTCGTGGCGGTGGCCGTGTTCCTGCTGGCCCTGATCCGCCGCGATCTGCGCTTCCTGGGCACGTTCGTGATTGGCCTGACCATCATCATGCTGGTCGCGGCATCCGTGGCGTACTGGACGCCGGTGGGCCACCTGGTGCCGGCGCTGCAGAGCTACTGGCTGATCATCCATGTCTCGATTGCCGTGCTGTCCTCGGCATTGTTCACCCTGACCTTTGCCATGTCGGCGCTGCAGCTCGTGCAGGCGCACCGGCAGAAGACCATCGCGGCCGGGGGCGCCGACAAGCTGGGATTCATGCGACTCGTGCCGACCGCGCTGAGCCTGGAGAACCTCTCCTACCGGATCAACGCCATCGCCTTCGTCGGCTGGACCTTCACGTTGATGTTCGGTGCCATTTGGGCCGAGAAGGCCTGGGGCCGCTTCTGGGGTTGGGACACCAAGGAAGTTTGGACGTTCGTGATCTGGGTGGTCTATGCCGGCTACCTGCACGCGCGCGCCACCCGCGGCTGGACCGGGACCCGCGCGGCGTGGCTGTCGATCGTCGGCTACCTGTGTGTGGTCTTCAACTTCACGATCGTGAACCAGTTCTTCAACGGCCTGCACTCCTACTCGGGGCTGTAACCCGCCGGTTTGCCGCAAATGGCCGCTAAGCGACGCGCTTAGCGGCCATTTTCGTCCAGTGGAGTCCGCTCAGCCCGGGGCGCCCCCGGGCAGGACTGCGGCTCCGGGCTCCAGCCACGGGCCAGGAGCGCGGCCCGGACCCGGGTCACGGCGCGGGGCTCCCGGCCAGGCGCGGGAGCAAGATCCGCCTGCGTCAGGACCACGACCCGCCAGCCGGCGTCACGGGCATCCTCATCCCGGAAGATATCGCTGCGGCGCTGCACCGGGCTGGCGTGGTGGCCGCCGTCGTACTGCAGCGCAATCTTCTCCGTTTCGTAGGAGAGATCCGGATCCTGGATCCAGCGGCCGGTCGCGTCGAACATCGGGACGTTGATGCCGGGTTCGGGCAGGCCATGGCGGAGCAGCAATAGCCGGAGCTCGGTCTCCTTCGGCGAATCCGTCCCGGCCCGGATCAGTGTCCGCGCGTGGCGGGCGCGGCGGCTGCCGGGCCTGCCCCGCATCGCTGCCAGAAACGCGTCGAGCGCGGCGGGGGTGGATACAGGGTTCTTCCGTCGGAGCAGGAAGTCCCCGGCGATCACCAGCTCATCGAGGCTGAGTATTTCGGCGAGATCGAACCAGGTGCGGAGCGCCGACGTGCACGACACCTGGCGGCCTGTGGTGACGTCGTCGGGATGCAGATGCTTCTGGTGGCCGACGGTGCCCTTGCGACGCACCGCGCGCCGGCCGGGCGGATAGGTGAGGTGGACGAGGGGACAGTGGCGCAGTGACAGCGGCAGGGGGAAACCCCAGAGCTCAGCGGCAGTGGTGTGGCTGACGACGGCCCCGGTTGCCGCCGTGAACGCCCGCGCGCGTTCCAGCAGGCTCTCGCCGCTGCTGCCGCCGCTGCTGCCGCCGGGGGCCCGGACACCGTGGCAGGGGCTGGCCAGATCAGATGCCCGGGTCCGCCGCCTGCTCACTCCAGCGGCGGCGGCCTGGGACACGGTGAAGGGCCGGTTCAACAGCTGTGGGGGAAGATCCCTGGGCGGGTGCATAGGAGTATTGTGGCGCCGCCGGAGCAAGCCGGCTGCGTTATCCACAGCGCAGGCCGCGTGTGGGGGAGAAGTGGGCGCCGGGCACGTCGCCGGGCCAGGTTGCGGGCACGGCTCAGGACCGCGAGCCGAATCAGTGATCCTGCAGCCGGGGCGGTGCTGCGGTTTGCCAGAAACGGCCGCCGCGGGCCGCGTATTCCGGCCTTTTGTGGCAAATGGATAACGCGGCGGGGCGCAGGGGAGTCGGGGCGCGACGGGGACCGGCCCGCTCCCGGGGCGGCCGAGTGTGGCCGCCGGTTGTGTGCCCTATTTGACTTCGTCGGTGCCGGCGGTGCCGGCGTCTCCGGAACTGTTGCCGCCGCGCGCGTCGCCGCTACCGTCGTCTAGCTTGCGTTCCTTGGCCTCGAGATCGTCCTTGAGCTTCTTGAGCCGATCGGCTTCCGCCTGATTGCGGCGGCGAAGCTCGAGGTTACGCAGGAACTCCGGGTCGTCATCCGGCGCGACAGGCTGGCGGTACGTCGCGGGTGCGCGGCCGGTGCCCTTGGGCCGACCAATCAGGAACCACAGAATGGCGCCGATGACCGGCAGTACGACCTGCACGATAATCCAGGCCGGTTTGGAGATTCCCTTCGTCTGGCGCGCGTCAGTCCGGATCACGTCGATGAGTCCATAGACAAAGACGACGAGAACTGCGACCACAACTACAACACGGAGCATAACTCCAGTCTAAGCCTCCGGGGCCGGTCCCGGCGTCGGCCCCCTAATCCGCCCCCGGTCATGATCATGAGGCGACCGGTCCTCCGCCCGTCCGGCGGGATCCGGCGCCGCGCCGGACGGCTAAACTGGGGTTGTGGCTTTCCTCAAATACACCCTGATCCGCCTGGCCCTTTTTGCGCCGTTGTTCGCCTTGTTCGTCTACCTGCAGCTGGGTTGGCTGCTCGCCGTTGTCTGCGCCGGCATGATGTCCTTCGCCATCAGCTACCTGTTCTTCCGGAAGCAGCGCGACGCCGCGGCGGCGAACCTGCACCGGCGCTTCTCGGGCAAGGCCAAGCCCCTCCGCAGCGCCGGGGAAGTCGCCGACGCCGATGCAGAGGACCGTTTGGTCGATGCCCATCCGGACGTGACTGTTCGGACCGACAAGCGTCCGGACGACGCGTAGGGACCTGAGCCCCGAAGAGCCGGAGCCTAGAAGCCCCGGCTCAGGACCAGGCCCGCGGAGAAAAGCGCCGCGTAGCCGAGATTGATCAGTCCCGTCTGTTTCAACACGGGAATGAGGCTCTTGCGCCGCCGCCCGGCGATCATCAGCCAGGACGGCATCAGGATCGCCGGGATGAGCAGCAGCACAATCAGCATCCACGGCCGCGCGGGCGCCAGGACAATCACCAGCAGGATGGCGACGGCCAGCATCAGCACGTAGCTTTCGCGGGCGTGCTTGTCCCCAAGCCGCACGGCCAGGGTCTTCTTCCCGGCTCTCCGGTCGGTGGGGATGTCGCGGACGTTGTTGGCCATCAACAGCGCATCGGCGATCAGCCCCGTCCCGATGGCCCCGATGACCGCGGGGAGACTGAGCTGCCCGGCCTGGGTGTAGGTGGTTCCCAGCGTGGCCACGAGCCCGAAGAAGACAAACACGAACACGTCCCCGAGGCCGAGGTAGCCGTACGGGTTCTTGCCGCCCGTGTACCCCCAGGCCGCCAGGACGCAGCCGAGCCCGACCAGGATCAGCCACCAGGCCTGGGTGATGATCACCAGGGCCAGGCCGAAGAGCATGGCAAGCCCGAACGCCCCGAAAGCCGCCCACTTGACGTGTTCGGCTTTCGCCGCGCCGGAGCCGACAAGCCGCAGCGGGCCCACCCGGTCCTCGTCGGTGCCGCGGATGCCGTCGGAGTAGTCGTTGGCGTAGTTCACCCCGATCTGCAGCAACAGGGCGACGCATGCGGCCAGCACGGCGTTGACGGGACGGAACGCGCCCATCTCATAGGCCGCTGCGGTGCCGATCAGGACCGGGGCAATCGCGGCGGGAAGGGTGCGCAGTCGGGCGCCTTGGGTCCATTGTGCGGCTGTGGCCACGGTCAATACCTCTGATGTTCGGGTTCGGGTGACGGTTCGGG
>JBFGBS010000003.1:0-24468 GCA_041567475.1 Arthrobacter sp. | reverse complement strand
GGTGGAGCCCACACCGTAGCCCACCCCCTGCATCATGCCGGAGAGCCGGGAGGCCGTCCGGCCGTCGCGGGTCCGGACCATGATCATGGTCAGCGCCACCGCCGTCAGGCTGCCCTGGCCCAGTCCGAGCATCCCGGTCCAGAGCCAGATCAGCTCGAGCGGGCCGAAGACGCTCAGCGCGAAGCCGCTCCCGGTCAGAAGCGCCACGCCCGCGTTGATGAAGCGTTGATCCCGGCACCGGGTGGCCAGGGCAGGTGCGAACAGGGAGCCGAGCATCTGGACCAGGATCGAGGCGGACACAACCAGCCCGGCCGCGTTGCCGTCCATGCCGCGTTCGCGCAGGATCGGCGCCAGCCAGGCAAAGACGCTGAAGGACATCATCGCCTGCAGTGCCATAAATGCCGTCACATTCCATGCCACGGCCGACCGCCATACCGTCACGCCCCCGTGTGCCTGGCCCTCCCGGACTTGCCGCTGCCGGACAGCCAGGGGCAGGAACAACAAGAGCACAACGCCGGCGGGCAGCGCCCAGAACCACAGCGCGGCCGTCCATTCCCCGCTCATCCTGAACAGCGGGTAGGTCAGGCCCGCGCCCAGGGCCGCGGACGCGACGATCGCGGTCGTGTACAGGCCGCCCATCAGGCCCAGCCGGTGCGGGAAGTCGCGTTTGACCAGCCCCGGCAGCAGCACGTTGCAGAGCGAGATGGCCGCGCCACAGGCCGCGGTGCCGGCGAGCAGGGCCGGAAGGTGCCCGGCGGCGGGGAGCGCCACGGGCCGCAGCAGCAGCCCGGCGGTCAACACGGCCATGGCCCCCAGCAAGACCCGCTCGGAGCCGAAGCGCCGGGCCAGGACCGGCGCGAGCGGGGCGAATACCCCAAGCAGCGTCACCGGCACGGTGGTCAGCACCACCAGCGCCCAGCCCGGCAGCCCGGCGTCGGCCGTCACCTCGGGAAGCACCGCGGCAAAACTGGAGAACACCGTGCGCAGGTTGAGCCCGATCAGGACCAGGCAGACGCCAAGGTAGGCGAGCGTGCGGCGGTTCCCCGCCCGGGTGGCACCGGCGTCGGGGACATCGTCGATCTCGGCGTCCACGAGCATGCCGGGGACGGCGCCGGCGCCTTCGTTCGGGCTGCTGCCCGGGCTGCCGGCCGCGGGATACCGGACAGGATTCCGGACAGCGGGATACCGGACAGCGGGATCCGGGGTGCTCATCGGTGCAGTCACGAGCCTATTGTGGCAGGCCGCCGGCGGCGGGCCGTGTCACGCGGCCGGGCCCGACGGCGTCCGGCCGCCCGCCAAGGCGGAGGCTCCGTCCGCAGCCATCCGGGCCCTCCGGGATTTCCTCTATTCTGGAAAGGATGAGCGAATCCCCAGAATCCCCGCAGAATCCGCAGCCGGCGCGCCCGGTGACCCCGGGCAGCCAGGCCTCCTTCGGCACGTACGGCGGCCGGCCGGTCAGCTTTGTGCGCCGCGGAACCCGGCTGCAGGGACGGCGCCAGGCCGCGTGGGAAGAGCACTCGGACCGGTGGGCCGTGGAGGTGCCGCGCCACGTCGCGAATACGTCCGTGCACCCGGATTATGAGTTCGACGCCGAAGCCGAATTCGGCCGGAAGGCCCCCTTGATCGTGGAAATCGGTTCCGGTCTCGGCGACGCCGTCTGCCACGCCGCGGAGCAGAACCCGGACAAGGATTTCCTGGCGGTGGAGGTCTACACCCCGGGACTGGCCAACACGCTGATCAAGATCAACAGCCGCGGGCTCAGCAACGTCCGCGTCGTGGAGGCGAACGCCCCGGAGGTCCTGGCCACCATGCTGCCGGCCGGGTCTGTCACGGAATTATGGATCTTCTTCCCGGACCCCTGGCACAAGTCCCGCCATCACAAGCGCCGCCTCATCCAGCCGGCCTTCGCGGAACTCGCTGCGCGCGCCCTGGGTCCCGGCGGCATCTGGCGGATCGCCACGGACTGGTCCAATTACGCCGTCCACGTCCGCGACGTCCTGGCCGGCTCGGCCGACTTTGAGAACCTGCACGACGGCGAGCGCAGCGGCGACGAAAGCCCCCTCACCCGGGTCTGGGAATCCGGCGTCGAAGCGCTGGTCGGCGGCGCGCCCGTCAAGGAAGGACGGGCTCCCGTGAGCACCGGGCATACGGGGCCCAACGAGGGCTTCGACGCCACCGGCGGCTGGGCGCCCCGGTTCGAGGGGCGCATCCTGACCAGCTTCGAAAATAAGGCGCACGAGGCCGGCCGGCACATTTTCGACCTCTGCTACCGGCGCCGGTAACAGCACCGGTCCGGGCCGGCGAAGGCCTACCGGACCCCGCAGCCTTCATACCTACCGCCCGGCCACTGTTCCGCCGCCGTTTAGCATGGCACGATGACTGGGGGTGTTTTCCTTGGGCCGCCCCGGCCCCGGGTCGGACTGTGTGAGGGACTGGTCATCAAAAAGAAACTCAATCAAGCTGCGGACATCGCCGAGGACGTTACCAACTCCCGGGCGCTTGAAGTTGTGGCCCGGGCCGGGTTTGCCGTCGCCGGCATCCTGCACTTCTTTATCGGCCTGATCGCCGTCCGGCTTGCCGTGGGCGGGGAGGGCCAGGCAGACGTCAGCGGCGCAATCCAGCAGCTCGCCAGCCAGCCCGCCGGCCCGCTGCTGCTGTGGGGTTCATTCGCTTCGTGCGTGGCCCTGGCGATCTGGCAGACCAGCGACGCGGTCTTCGATTTCGAGCATCTCTCCCGCGAGGAGAAGATCACCAAGAAAGTCCGGGCAGGACTGCAGGCGCTGATCTACGCCGGGCTGTCCGTCACGCTGGGCTCGTTCGCCTTCGGCACCCGCTCGGACAACAGCCAGTCCACGAGCGACCTGACGGTCCTAGTCATGAGTGCACCGGGCGGGTACCTGCTGCTTCTGGTCATTGGCGCGGGAGTCGCCGTCGCCGGGATTGTCTACGTGATCCGCGGTTTCCGACGGTCCTTCCTCAAATACCTCCGGCTGCCGTCCCAGGACCAGGCCCGCGCTGCCGTCATGGCGACCGGGGTGGTGGGCTATGCCGCCAAAGGCGTCGCCCTGTTCACGGCCGGACTGCTGATCATCATGGCCACGATCAAGGTCCGCCCGGAGGAGTCCACCGGGCTCGACGGCGGGCTGAAGGCCTTGCGCGAGCAGCCGTTCGGTCCGTACATGCTGGCCGCCGTGGGAGTCGGCCTCCTTTGCTACGGCATCTATATGGCAGTCCGGGCCAAGCTCGCGAAGATGTAAGGCACCAGCTACCCCTGCGGCACGGAAATGACAGCCAGGGTCTGCTGCTCGCTGTTGCGCATCTCCACGCTGGCGATGCGCGTCAACTGCACGGGCGTCGCCCCGGTGATCCGGACCTTGCCGCTGGGGGTCGCCGTCCACGCGAAGGCGCGGTCCTCGACGCCGTCGCGGTCCTTGACCCACAAGGACACCGTGCCTTCGACCGGCAGGCTTCCGCCTTCCACCGCCAGCTCGGTCCCCCAGGTCTTTTTGACCAGGCCGACGCTGAACTGCAGGCCGGCCCCGGACTCGACGGAGTAGCTGGCATCGGGCCTGTCCGGCTGGATCAACGACGGACCGGCCAGCACGCCCAGCGCCATGGCAGCGGCGGCGGCACCACCCAGGGCTGCCAGCCACCGGTGCCGGGCGCTACGACGGCGGGCCGCAAGCTGGTCAAGGAGCTGACGTGGCGTCTCGGCCGATCCGATGGCGGGCACCGGTTGGCTGCCGGATGCGATGGCGGCGAGCGCGACGGCCTCGGCCACCGGGACCGCGTCCAGGAGCGCCGGCAGGCTGGCCAGTTCGTCCAGTTCCTGGCGGCACTGCGAGCACACCGTGAGGTGGTGATCGAAGGCTGCGGCGTCGTCGGGTTCCAGCCCGCCGAGAAGGTAGGCGCCCAGCAGCTGATGGAGGTCCTCGTCTTTCACCGCTGCACCCCCATCTCGTCAAGGATCGTCCGGAGCGCCCGCAGAGCGTAGAAGGCCCGGGACTTCACGGTGCCACTGGGGATGTTCAACTGAACGGATGCCTCCTGGACGGTATAGCGCTGGTAGTGGAGGGCCACCAGGACCTTCCGATGTTCGGTGCTGAGCCGGAGCAGTGCTTCCTCGATCAGGACTTTGTTCAGCAGCTCGTCGATCCGTCCGGTGTTCACCGGATCTGCGGCGTCGCGTTCCGCTGCTTCCTGCGGCCGGCGCTGGGCCTTGCGGTAGTTGTCGATCATGATGTTCCGGGCCGTCCTGAACAGGTAGCTGCGCAGGCTGCCGGTAATCTGCGGCGCCTGCTGCCAGACACGGAGGACCGTTTCCTGGACGACGTCGTCCGCTAGCTGCCGGTCGCGTGTAGCGCCCAGGACAAAGCGCTTGAGCGCAGGCCCGTGGTCACGGTAGATCGCGGCCACCACATCCTCGTCCAGCGGCATGTTCCCCCCTCCGGTCCTCGTCCCGGCCAGCCCCGGTCAGGGCTGCTGATTCCTGTTGGTCCTTCTGACACCGTATGACGCCTGGAACGCCGTAATGGTTCAGGATGCCGTGATGAACCATTCTTGCCTCCGGCGCGTCATACCGATTAGCGCCAGCCTCTGAGTCGGACTGGCCGGATTCAAGGAGCAGCACATGAAAAAACATCTCAGCCTTGGCCTGTCCGCCTTCGCCCTCGCGGCGTTACTTTCCGGGTGTGCCGGCGGCGGAACCACACCGGCGGCGACGACGGCGGCGCCCGCCACGACCGCGGCCACATCACCTTCCATGACAGAGACCACGGGCAGCGCGGCAACAAGTTCAGCTCCGGCGGCGATGTCGGCGACCACCAAGCTGATGGTCGCCGAGTCCGCGGCAGGACAAATCGTGGTGGATGAGAACGGCATGAGCGTCTACTACTTCACGAAGGACACAAAGGACTCCGGGACCAGTGCCTGCACCGAGGCGTGCCTGGCGGCTTGGCCGCCGGTCATCACCGACTCGGATTCGCCCGAACTGGACGGAGTCAGCGGCACCGTAGGGACCATTGATACCCCGGACGGCAAGAAGCAGGTCACCCTCAACGGGATGCCCCTGTACTACTTCGCCAAGGACAAGGCGGCCGGAGACATCCTTGGCCAGGGCGTGAACAGCGTCTGGTATCTCGTGGCGCCGGACGGTGAGATGATCACCGCACCCGCCGGTTCCTGACGTGTTCCGGCCCTGCCATCGGGGGGGCAGGGCCGGCGCTAAACTCAGTTCATGAGCCACGACCTTGACCTGAAAACCGTCGCGAAAACCTGGCGCACCATGGTGGACAGCAACCAGGCGCTGCTTGTCCGCAAGTCCGGCCACGACGCCGCATGGTGGGCGGAACTGGCGCGCGCCGCCGGGCTGCGGAACAACGCCGAGCTCCGCGACTGGATGCGCAAAGAGCACGGCATCACCGGCTACGCGCAATATGCCGTGTCCTGGGAAATGTTCGGCTACCCGGAGTTCATGCTCCGCGACGCCGACGAGCTCTACGACGGGCAGTACGCGAAACACCCGCAGCTGCGGGCCATCACCGACGCGATCCTCGCCTGGGCCGCGGCCACCGAGGGCGTGGAGATCCAGATGCGCAAAGGTTATGTCTCCCTGCACAGCCCGAAGCGGAAATTCGCCCAGGTGACCCGAGCCAACAACACCACGGTGGACGTGGCCCTGCGGATGAAGACCCCGGCCGCCGGCCGGCTCGAAGCAGTCAAGGTCCGCGCGGGTGACTCGTTTGACCGCCGGGTCCGGATCACGTCCGCGGACGAAGTGGACGCGGAACTGCTGGGGATCCTCGCCGTGGCACTGGAGGAGAACACCTGAGCCTGAACCGTCCGTCGCCGGAGGGTGCTGCAGGCTGGCTAAGATGGATCAGATAACCATCTGCCGAAAGTAGCGCACGAATGCCTTCCCATCAGGACGAGAGCGCGGCACTGGCGATACAGACCCCCGCCATCAACGACCGCTCGCTGGCGGCCGGGCTGGCCTATGCCATGGGAAGCCGGGTGTCGGGCATTTCCTTCGACGCCGTCACCGGGCTGCTGCTGGGCAAGGTCCGCGGCGGGGCGGCCGCACCCTACTCCACCACGGCGAAACTGGTGCGGAAAACAGGCGGCTGGAGCTGCACCGTGGGCGTCTGCAGCTGCCCGGTCCGCAAGGACTGCAAGCACGTGGCCGCTCTGCTCTTTGCGGCCGAGGACAATCCGGCGACCCGGATCCAGTTGCTGGCGCCCGCCGGAGCCGAGCGGCTGGCCCGTCAGCCCGCCGCCCCGGCCCTGCCCGACTGGGAGCAGGCGCTCAGCCCGCTGATCTCACAGCCCGGGATTGTCGCCTCCACCAACGGCGTCCCGCTGGCCCTCCAGTTCGAGATCGAGGAACCCGCACCGCACTTCTCCTACACCGGCCGGCGCGATCCGCTGCGCAGCGTCCGCCAGCTCAAGGCACGGCCCGTGATCATGGGGGCCAAAGGCAAATGGATCCGGGGGGACGTCTCGTGGACCACCCTCAGCTACCTGAACTACCGGCGTGAATGCAACGAGGCCCACGTCGAATGGATGCAGGAATTCCTCGCCGCCCACACCGCCTCCGCGAACCGCCAGCACGCCGGGACCGGGCTGTGGCTCGGACTGAACACGTATGCCGGGAAAAACCTGTGGAGTCTGCTGGCGGAGGCGCAGAAAATCGGCGTCGCCCTGGTGCATGGGCGCGGATCGGATCCGGTCCGGGTCGTGACGGAGCCCGCCGCCGTCGGACTGAATCTCACCCGGTTCGGCGCCCCGGCGGACGCGTCGGAGGAACCAAGTGCCGCGACTGACGCGCAGCGCGGCGCGGGCGGGGATGCCGCCGGGGGCGACGAGGGCGGGCTGGAACTCGCACCGAGCATCACCGTGGCGGGCATGGTCGTGGATCCCGCCACCGTCGGCACCATCGGCAGGCCGGCCCACGGGATCTTCCTGACCAGCCCCGGCGAAACCCTGCCCGGTACCGCGGCCGGGGACCCCCTCATCACGCTGGCCCCGCTCGAAACCGGGCTCAGCGAAGAGCTCCTGACCTTCGCCACGGGAGGGACCACCTTGCACATCCCGGCCCGCGACGAGGGCCGCTTCCTGACCGGGTTCTACCCCAAGCTGAAACAGACCGCCCGGGTCACGGCATCGGACGAGTCCGTCCGGCTGCCCACCCTTGCCGTCCCCACCCTGTCCCTGCTGGCGAACTACGGCGCGGATCACCGGGTCCGGCTGCACTGGGAATGGCACTACACCTCCGGGAACCACGTCACGGCACAGCCCCTGTGGCGCCATCCGGGGGATCACGGCTACCGCGACGACCCCGCCGAGGCCCGCATCCTCGAAGCCGTCGGCCAGCCGTGGGACACGGTTTCGTCCCTGGGCGAATCCGCGGCCGGCGGCTGGGGAACACCCCGGCTCGCGGCGTCGGCCGAGCTCACCGGCCTTGACACGCTGGCCTTCACCGAGGAGGTCCTCCCCCGCCTGCGCGAGCTCCCCGGCGTGAAGGTTGACACCGCAGGCGACATCGCGGACTACCGCGAGGCAGAAGAAGCCCCCGTCGTGGCGATTTCCACCACCGCCACGGACAGCCGCGACTGGTTCGACCTGGGCATCGTGATCACGCTCGAAGGCCAGCCGGTGTCCTTCGCCGCCCTGTTCTCCGCCCTGGCCGCCGGGCAGACCCGCATGCTGCTGCCCAGCGGCGCGTACTTCTCCCTCGACCTGCCGGAGCTGCACCAGCTCCGGGCGCTGATCGATGAGGCCCGTTCGCTGCAGGACAACAAGGACGCGCCGCTGCAGATCAGCCGCTTCCAGGCCGGACTCTGGGACGAGCTCGCCCAGCTCGGCATTGTGGACGAGCAGGCCGCCGCATGGCGCGAGGCCGTCGGCGGGCTGCTGGAGGGCGGGGTGAAGGGCCTGCCGCTACCGGCAACGCTCAATGCCGAGCTGCGTCCGTACCAGGCGGAGGGATTCAACTGGCTGAGCTTCCTCTACCGCCACGGGCTCGGCGGCGTACTGGCCGACGACATGGGCCTCGGCAAGACCGTCCAGGCACTGGCACTGGTGTGCGCTGCCAAGGAGGCCGGCCCGGACCCGAAGACCGGCGCGGCCCCGTTCCTGGTGGTGGCGCCTACCTCCGTGGTCGGCAACTGGGCCGCGGAGGCGGCACGGTTCGCGCCCGGGCTGAGCGTGCGCGCCATCGGTGAGACTTTCGCCAAGGGCGGCACCGACCCGAAGGCCACGATGGACGGTGCGGACATCATCATCACCTCGTACGCGCTGTTCCGGATCGACTACGAGGCCTATGCCTCGCAGTCGTGGGCCGGGCTGCTCCTGGATGAGGCCCAGTTCGTCAAGAACCACCAGTCCAAGGCCTATCAGTGCGCCCGCAAGCTCCCGGCCGCGTTCAAGCTCGCCATCACCGGAACCCCGCTGGAGAACAATCTGATGGAGTTCTGGGCCCTGACCTCCATCGTGGCGCCGGGGCTCTTCGCCAGCCCCAAGCGGTTCGCCGAGTACTACCAGAAGCCGGTGGAAAAGAACGGGGACAAGGCCCAGCTGGACAAGCTCCGGCGCCGGGTCCGTCCGCTCATGATGCGCCGCACGAAGGAACAGGTCATCAAGGACCTGCCGCCCAAGCAGGAGCAGATCCTCGAGGTGGTGCTGAACCCTCGGCACCAGAAGGTGTACCAGACGCACCTCCAGCGGGAGCGGCAGAAGATCCTGGGCCTGATCGAGGACGTCAACAAGAACCGGTTCACGATCTTCCAGTCGCTGACCCTGTTGCGGCAGCTCAGCCTGGATCCGTCCCTGATCGATCCGTCTCTGTCCGGGGTCCGCTCGAGCAAGCTCGATGTGCTCTTCGAACAGCTCGAAGACCTGGTCGCCGAAGGCCACCGGGCCCTCATTTTCAGTCAGTTCACCGGGTTCCTGGGCAAGGTCCGGGAACGCCTGGTGGCAGAGGGCATTGAGTTCTGTTACCTCGACGGCGGCACCCGCAACCGGTCCGACGTCGTCAACGAGTTCAAGAACGGTGCGGCCCCGGTCTTCCTGATCAGCCTCAAGGCCGGCGGGTTCGGCCTGAACCTGACCGAAGCCGACTACGTGTTCCTGCTGGACCCGTGGTGGAACCCGGCGTCGGAGGCGCAGGCCGTCGACCGGACCCACCGGATCGGGCAGGCCAGGAACGTCATGGTCTACCGCCTGGTCGCCAAGGACACGATCGAGGAGAAGGTCATGGCGCTCAAGTCCAGGAAGTCCCAGCTCTTCGCCGACGTCATGGAAGGCGATGCGCTCTCCGGCGGGGCGCTGACGGCGGAGGACCTGGCCGGGCTGTTCAACGACTGAGCGGACGCCCGGAACGGGTCAGACCAGTGCTCAGCGTGGTCTTACTCCGGGTTCCGGGGCCGCCACACCACCATGGCCTGGGTCCGGGCACGGGGACGTTTGCCGCGGGCGAGGCTGACGACATCGCCGGCGGTTCCGGCGGCAAAGACCCGCGCATCCAGCGGTTCGCGGCGGCGGGCCAGCTGTTCGGTCAGTTCACCAACCCGCCGTTGCAGGGCCGCCACCTGGTTTTCCAGCTGCAGGATCCGTTTGATGCCTTCGAGCGAGACCCCCTCCTGGGAAAGGCGCTGGATCTCGCGCAGCATCGTCACGTCCCGCTGGGAGTAGCGCCGGGACTTGCCCGGGGCCCGGCTGGGCGAGACGAGGCCCAGCCGGTCGTACTGGCGCAGCGTCTGCGGATGCATGTCCGCCAACTCCGCGGCAACGGAGATGACGAAAATCGGCTGGTCAAAGTCGATGGCCATGGCTGGGCCTAGAGCCGGGCCTTGGCTGCGAGGTCGGCACGGATGTCTTCACCGGCGGTGGCGGCGGCAAAGGCCTTCACGGCCTCCTCCGCTTCCTTGTTCAGCCGCCGGGGGACGGCGACGTCGATTGTGACCAGCAGGTCGCCGGTGCCGGACGCGTGCTTGACGCCGCGGCCCTTGACCCGCAGGGTACGGCCGGACGGGGTGCCGGCCGGGACCCGGACCTTGACCTTGTCGCCGTCGATGGTCGGGACCTCGATGTCTCCGCCGAGGGCGGCCTCGGCAAAGGAGACCGGCACGTGGATCCGGAGGTTCTCGCCGTCGCGGACGTAGAACGGGTGGGGTTTGACGGAGACGGTGACCATCAGGTCCCCGTTGCCGGCGGGCCCGTACTGGCCCTTGCCCCGGACCCGGACTTTCTGTCCGTCCTTGATGCCGGCCGGAATCCGGACGTCGATGACCTCGCCGTCCGGTTCGCGCAGCCCGATCGTGGTCCCGCGGATGGAGCCGGCGAAGGAGATAGTGGTGGACGCGGTCCGGTCCGCGCCTTTCTGCGGTCCGCGCTGGAAGGACTGACCGCCGCCGTAGGCGCCGCCGAACAGGTCCGCGAACTCCGGCGGAATGCCGCCCGATGTGCTGTAGCCGCCGGAATGGCGTCCGCCCCCGCCGGTAAACAGCCCGCCGAAGAGGTCCTCGAAGCCCGCTGCCCCGGCGCCCCCGCCGGCGCCGCCCGGCGCGAACCGTGCACCGCCGCCCATGGCGCGGATGGCGTCGTACTGCTGGCGCTCTTCCGGATCGGACAGCACTGAATACGCTTCGGAGATGTCCTTGAACTTCTTCTCCGACGCGTTGTTTCCGGCATTCGTGTCCGGGTGGTGCTGGCGCGCGAGCTTCCGATAGGCCTTCTTGATGTCAGCGTCGGAAGCGTCCTTGGCGACACCAAGGATCTTGTAAAAGTCCTTGTCCACCCAATCCTGGCTAGCCAATGGCGTTTCCTTTCAAAAGTACAAAACGTTAAGGCGAGATTACCGCTGAACGCCGAAGCGGATGAGGGGGCCCGGCGTGGGGGGCCCCTCATCCGCGAAGGCGAGGAGGTGACTACGCCGGGACTGCCACAATCACCTGGGCCGCGCGGAGCACGCGTTCCCCGGACTTGTAGCCCGAGCGCAGCACCTGGCTGACGGTGTCGATTTCGACGTCCGGGCCGGGCTGCTGAATGAGCGCCTCGTGGATCGTGGGGTCAAACTCCACCCCGGTCTCATCGATCCGCACCAGTCCGTACGTCTTGAGCGCGGTCTCCAGCTTGGCGGCGATCGCGGCGAAGGGTCCGTCGGTCAGGTCACCGTGCTGGCGTGCCGCGTCAACGTCATCAAGCACCGGCAGCAGCGAGTTCAGGACGCCGATGACGGCCATTTCCCCGGCCACTGCGCGGTCACGCTCGACGCGCTTGCGGTAGTTGACGTACTCGGCCTGGAGCCGGCGAAGGTCGTTTTTCAGTTCCTCCGCTTCTGCAGCGTCCACCCCCTGCGCCACGGATTCCTCCGCAGGCACCTCAACGCTGTTCAGGATGTCCTCGGCCTGGGACAGTGCGTCTCCGGATTCGGCATGCTGCTCACCCTCGGGGTGCCGGGCCTCGCCGGTTTCCGGATCCACCTTGCGGTGGTCCCGGATGATCGGCTTCTGCGGCTCCTGCTCGTTCGGGTCGGAACCGTGCTCGTCTTCATGACCGTGGTGCGGCATGATTACTTCTTCTCGTCTTCGTCAACGATCTCGGCGTCGACGATGTCCTCGTCAGCGTCTGCAGCCGGTGCGCCCTCGGCGCCGGCCTCGCCGGTGGCGCCGTCCGGGGAACCCGCCTGGGCGTAGATGGCTTCGCCGAGCTTGGTCTGGGAGGCCTGAAGCTTCTCAAACGCAGTCTTGACGGCGGCGTCGTCGGTGCCTTCGAGGGCGGCCTTGAGGGCGTCGACGTCGGCCTTGACCTCGGTCTTGACCTCTTCAGGCAGCTTGTCGTCGTTGTCGGCGATCAGCTTGTCCACGGAGTAGGCGAGCTGCTCGGCCGTATTGCGGGTGTCGGTTGCCTCGCGGCGGGCCTTGTCCTCGGCTGCGTGCTCCTCGGCGTCACGGACCATGCGGTCAATGTCGTCCTTGGAAAGCGCGGTGCCGCCGGTGATGGTCATGGACTGTTCCTTGCCGGTGCCCTTGTCCTTCGCGGAGACGTGCACGATGCCGTTGGCGTCGATGTCGAAGGTGACCTCGACCTGCGGGACGCCGCGCGGAGCCGGAGCGATACCGGTCAGCTCGAATGTGCCCAGCGGTTTGTTGTCCCGGGTGAACTCGCGCTCGCCCTGGAAGACCTGGATGGCGACGGAGGGCTGGTTGTCGTCCGCCGTGGTGAAGGTTTCGCTCCGCTTGGTCGGAATGGCCGTGTTGCGTTCGATCAGGTGCGTCATGATGCCGCCCTTGGTCTCGATGCCCAGCGACAGCGGGGTGACGTCGATCAGGAGGACGTCCTTGCGTTCGCCCTTGAGGACGCCGGCCTGCAGGGCGGCGCCGACGGCGACAACCTCATCCGGGTTGACGCCCTTGTTGGGCTCCTTGCCGCCGGCGAGCTCCTTGACGAGGTCGTAGACGGCCGGCATGCGGGTGGAACCGCCGACGAGGACGATGTGGTTGATCTCGGAGAGCTTGATGCCGGCTTCCTTGATCACGTCGTGGAACGGCTTCTTGGTGCGGTCCAGCAGGTCCTTGGTGAGGTCCTGGAACTTGGCGCGGGTGAGCTGCTCGTCCAGGTGGACCGGACCGTCGGGGGTGACGGAGAGGTACTGGAGGGAGACGTTCGTGCTCGTGGAGGAGGAGAGTTCCTTCTTGGCCTGCTCGGCAGCTTCACGCAGGCGCTGCAGGGCGATCTTGTCCTTGGACAGGTCGATGCCCTTGATCTTGAGCTGGTTCAGCAGGTAGTCCACAACGCGCTGGTCCCAGTCGTCTCCGCCGAGGCGGTTGTCGCCGGCGGTGGAGCGGACCTGGATGGTGGAGAAGTCGTCTTCGTCCTTGCCGACCTCGAGGAGGGAGACGTCGAAGGTTCCGCCGCCGAGGTCGAAGACCAGGATGAGCTCGTCTTCCTTGCCCTTGTCCAGGCCGTAGGCGAGGGCGGCCGCGGTGGGCTCGTTGACGATGCGCAGGACCTTGAGGCCCGCGATTTCGCCGGCTTCCTTGGTGGCCTGGCGTTCGGCGTCGTTGAAGTACGCCGGAACGGTGATCACGGCGTCGGTGACCTTTTCGCCGAGGTAGGACTCGGCGTCGTTCTTGAGCTTCATCAGGATGCGCGCGGAGATTTCCTGCGCCGTGTACTTCTTGTCGTCGATGGCGACGTTCCAGTCGGTGCCCATGTGGCGCTTGACGGAAGCGATGGTGCGGTCAATGTTGTTGACGGCCTGGCGCTTGGCGATCTCGCCGACGAGGACTTCGCCGGACTTGGAGAAGGCAACAACCGACGGAGTGGTGCGGCCACCCTCGGCGTTGGCAATGACGGTGGGCTCGCCGCCTTCGAGAACGGAGACGACGGAGTTAGTGGTTCCGAGGTCAATACCTACTGCACGTGACATGTGTTGCGTCCTTACTTTCCTGGGAATCTTGCCGGGCCGGGAAGCCTGGCGAACTGCGGACCCAGCGGGCCCGACCGTTATTGAGCGATCTGCACTCAACTTTACTCGCACGGCCTTAGCTGTCAATTCAAAGTTGAGTGGAGAAGGCTCAACCCGGTCAGCCGAGGGCCGCAGAACACGGGCTAAGCCGCAGGATTACGGCGCTACGACGCCTCCGGACCCGGCGGTTTCGCCCTGCGCGAACCGGCGAAGGCAAGCGGCCTGCGCACAGAAATGGCCGGGCGGAGTCCGCCCGGCCATTCGTGGGGGTACTGCTAGGGGGTTCTGCTAGGCGGGCATTTCCAGTTCCCAGTCCTTGACGTCGGCGACCGGCGCAAAGAGGCTTCCGTCGAGCTCGGCGAACGGCACATTGTTCCGGACCTTGGTGGGCCAGTCGCGGTTGGCGAGGGCGGCTTTGCCGAGGGCAACGACGTCGGCAGCACCTCCGGAGAGGAGTGCGGCGGCCGTCTCCGGATCATCCAGCATGCCGTTGGCGATCACGGAGACGCCCGAGTGCTGCTTGGCGAGCATGGCCAGCGACTCGGGGCCGTCCGCAAATGCGGGGTCAGCTGCCCGGTACTCGGTGGTGTGGATGAAGTCGATACCCGTTGACCCCAGGGTCGAGAAGATGACCTTGGCCTCGTCGGCGCCGCCGGCCCACCGGTGCTCATTGTCGCTGACCTTGGCCTGGGAGACGCGGATGCCCACAGTCATCTCCGGACCCACGGACTCGCGGACGGCGCGGCAGATTTCGGCCGCAAAACGCACACGGTTCTCCGGCGACCCGCCGTAGTCGTCGGTCCGCTCGTTCAGGTAGTCGGTGAGGAACTGGTCCAGCAGGTAGCCGTTGGCGCCGTGAATTTCGACTCCGTCGAATCCGGCGTCCTTGGCGTTGAGCGCTGCCGCGACGAAGCCGTCGCGGACCTCGTCCATTTGGCTGCTGGTGATCTCGCCGGGAACCGGGTACGGTCCTTCCCCCCGGTAGAACCCCAGCTGCTCACCCTTTGGGGCGATGGCCGACGGACCCACCGTGGAGTCCACAAAGCGGTTGCCTTGAGCCTGGGCGCCGGCGTGCATAAGCTGCGCGATGATCCTGGCGCCCTCCGAATGGGCGGCCGCGACCACCTTGACCCAGGACTGAGTCTGTTCTTTGGTCGCCAGCCCGGGCTGGAAGAGGTAGCCCTGACTGTAGGCGGTGTCGGGATAAATCCCCTCCGTGATCAGCAGCCCGAACCCGCCGCGGGCAAACGCGCGGTAGTAGGCAGCCATCCGCTCCGTGGCATTCCCGTCCTCGGTGGCGCTGATGCGGGTCATAGGCGCCAGAGCCACCCGGTTGCCCAGTTCAATGGACCCGATCCGCACCGGTGACCAGAGTGAATCAAATTTCGACATGGAGATCTCCTTCAAGCTTGTTTGTCGCGGCATGGGGCCCGCCCGGGGCATGGAGCCGCTCACCGGCGAAGAGGTACCCATATACGAGGCCAAACGATTGCGGGCTGGCTTAAATTCCTTACCCCGGCGTCCCCGGCCGCCCCGGCCCCCTGCCCGGGGCCGCTTAAAGGGAAGGGAGACCGGCACGTGCCGGTCTCCCTTCCCTCTCTAGCTGCTGCGGCCTACCGGTCGCCGGACGTCCCGGCCGTACCGTAGTTGCCTTCGGGGTACTCACCCTCGTCGGCAGCGTCGGCCGCTCCGCCCACGGCGCCTGCGTTGCCGTAGTCACCGGCTTCGTAGTCCCCTTCCTCCGCACCGACGGACGCAGCGGCAGCCACTCCGGCGTCGCCGTAATCCCCGGTCGGATACTCGCCCTCCGGGGCCGTGGGCGGGTTCGTTCCCTCCGCACCGGCCTTGCCGTAGTCGCCTTCGACGTACTGGCCTTCGGCGTCCGCTTCTTCTTCCACCGGGAGCCGAACGCCCTCGCGCTCCGTTCCGGCCGCCGCGCCGGCCTCGCGATTCTCAGACCTGCTGTTTTCCGTCATGAACGGACCCCCTCCTGGAAGCTCTGGGTGCGCCCGGGTGGCCGCAGGGGCAGTCTATCGAGCGCAGCGGGATCGCAATAGGGTCCCGGCTGCACTTCGGGCCCGACGCTTACCCGACGCCGGCGTTCTCCGATTCGGCGTCGGCCGCGGCGGGCTCCCGGCCGGCCGCGTGGGCGCCCTTGGCGGGCCGGCCCAGCCTGCTCGGCCACCAAATACGCTCCCCGATGTCATAGGCCAGGGCCGGGACCAGCAGCGAACGGACCAGCACGGTGTCCAGCAGCACCCCGAAGGCGACGATGAACGCCAGCTGGACGAGGAACATGATCGGGATGACGCCCAGGGCGGCGAAGGTCGCCGCCAGGACCACGCCGGCGGACGTAATGACTCCGCCGGTGACACCGAGGCCCCGCAGGATCCCGGGCCGGGTGCCGTGCTTGAGGGATTCCTCGCGGACGCGGCTCATCAGGAAGATGTTGTAGTCCACACCGAGGGCCACGAGGAACACAAAACCGAACAGCGGCACGGTGGCATCAGCCCCGGGGAACCCGAGGAGGTTGTTGAAAACGATGGCCGCAACGCCCATCGCGGCGCCGTAGGAGAGCACCACCGACCCGATCAGCAGCACCGGCGCCAGCACGGACCGCAGCAGCAGCATCAGGATGACGAGGATGACCGCCAGGACAATGGGAATGATCGTGACGAGGTCGCGCTGGGCGGAGGTGTTGGTGTCCAGCGCGGTGGCGGTCACGCCGCCGACCAGCGCCCCGGCGTCGACCGTTTTCACAGCACTGCGGAGCCCCACCACGGCGTCCTCGGCCGCGCTGGAATCAGCGGCGGAGCTCAGCGTCGCATTGATCAGCACCTTGCCGTCACGGACTGCCGGCGCGGCCGGGGCGCCCGGCGCCCCGGTGATGGGAACGCTGCCGGCGGCCAGGAGGTAGGCGTCGCCGACGCCGTTGCTCGCCCTGACCTTCTCCAGCACGAGGGATGCCTTGGCCTCGTCCGCGACAATGACGGCGGGGCTGCCGGTCCCGGCGTCGAAATGCCGGGCCAGAGCGTCTTGGCCATCGACGGCGTCGGAGGCGGTCAGGATAACGTCGGTCTGCGGCACCCCGTTGGCCTTGAGCTGCAGGATTCCGGACGAGGCTACGAGCAGCAGGAGCACGGAGGCGACCCAGACTGTCCGGGGCCGGCGGGAGACCAGCGAACCCGTGGCGCGCCAGATGCCCTTCTGACCTTCCAGCCCCGTGACGAGCCGAGGCTCCCGCTCGTTCTCCGGGAGGACCTTCGGCCGGAACGGCCAGAAGGCCGCGCGGCCGAAGAGCGCCATCAGCGCCGGCAGCAGGGTCAGCGAGGCGAAGAGGGCGCACAGGATCCCGGCTGCCGCGACGGGGCCGAGGGCCTTGTTGGAGTTGAGGTCTGAGAACAACAGGCACAGCAGCGCGATGATCACAGTGGCGCCGGAGGCAAGGATCGGCTCAAAGGAGGCCTTCCATGCCGTCAGGACGGCCGCCGTGCGGTTGGTGGTGTACGTGAGCGCCTCGCGGAACCGTGCGACGTAGAGCAGCGCGTAGTCCGTGGCGGCACCGATCACGAGGATCGACAAAATGCCCTGGCTCTGGCCGTTGAGCTGGATCCAGCCAAGTTTGGCCATGCCGAAGACCAGCAGGATGGCGGCCGTGAGGGCGAAAACGCTGGTCAGCAGGACCGTGATCGGCAGCAGCAGCGATTTGTAGACGATCAGGAGGATGACAAAAACGGCGCTGAGCGCCACGAGCAGCAGGATGCCGTCGATCCCGCCGAAGGCATTGGCGAGGTCCGCCGTCAGCCCGGCGGGGCCCGTGACAAAGCTCTGCATCCCGTCCGGGGCGGAGGCCTTGACCTCGGCGCGGAGGTCCTTGACGATCTCCCGGAGCTCTTCCGAGGATTCGAGCGGCACCACAAACTGCACGGCCTTCGAGTCCTCGGACGGGATGGGGCCGATCACGGCGCCGACACCCTCCAGCGACTCCAGCGCACCCTTGATGGCGGCAGCCTGCCCGAACTGCTCGGGGGTGAAGGCGTCACTGTTCTCAATCACGATGACCGCGGGGATTTCCGTGGAGTCCCGGAACTTAGCCTGCCACTCCTGGGCTGCCGTGGCTTCGGCGCCGGCCGGCAGGAACGAGGCCTGGTCATTGGTGGAGACTTCGCCCAGGCGCCCGAAGGTGGGGCCGCCGACGCCGGCGATCGCCAGCCAGGTCAGAACCAGGAGCACCGGCACGAGCCAGCGCAGCCAGAAGGGGACCCGTGTCGCGGTGGAGGGTTTCGTTGTCATGGGCCCTTCTTAGGTGGTCCTCGGAGGAGTAAGATCATCTTCATAGTAGACTATCTCCACAATGGAGATAACCCCTTGACGGAAGTTTGTGGGCCGCGATACCGGGATTGACCGAAGTGGCCACCGGAGGCGGCGACCGGGTCGGCGATCGGGTGGCACCCGGTCTGCTGCAGTAAAATCCGCAGGGGCGCCCTCACGGCGCCGCAGCGGTCAACACCTCGGAAAGGAGGCTCGCCATGTCAGAAGCACCGGGACCACCGGAGACCGGCGGGCCGCCGCCTCTGGTCCGGATCCTGCAGGAGTTCACCCTCGAAGCGAACCGCTACGTGGACGCCGCCGGCGGCCGGAATGATATGCACCGGACCGACATGAACGCCCTCGCCGTCATCATGCGCCACGCGGCCCGGGGCGAAATCGTCACGCCCGGGGTGCTCCGGAAAGAACTGAACCTCAGTTCCCCTGCCACTACCGCGCTGATCGACCGGCTGCACGCCTCCGGCCATGTCCTCCGCGAACGCCAGGGACCGGACCGCCGCCAGGTCCAGCTGCGGATGACCGCCAAGGCCTACCGGGACGGCGGGGCCATGTTTATGCCGCTCGCCCGCCACATGGGCGCCGCGATGACCGCGTTCACACCCGGCGAACTGGAGATCGTCACCCGGTTCATGACCTCCATGATCGAGGCCACCCTGGCGGCCGGGCAGGAAGCCGCCCAAGGTGCGCCCGCCGAAAACGCGAACGGCGAATCGGCGCCGGACACCGCCTGAGGAAGCCCGCGGCAGGACACGGCACGTGCCGGCGCGAAGGAGTACCGTTCCCCCTATGAGCGAGGAGCAGCCCGATGACGTCTACACCCATGGCCACCATGAGTCGGTGGTCCGGGCCCATGCCTCCCGGACGGTGGAGAACTCCGCCGCCTTCGTGATCCCGTACCTGACCCCCGGGAGTACGGTGCTCGACGTCGGCTGCGGTCCGGGCAGTATCACTTGCGATTTTGCCGCGCTCGTCGCACCCGGCCAGGTCACCGGACTGGACCGCTCCGCCGAGGTGGTCGCCCACGCAGCCGCCCTCGCGGCCGAGCGCGGCGTGCAGAACATCGGGTTCGCGGCCGGCAACATCTACAGCCTGGACTTCGAGGATGAATCGTTCGACGTCGTCCACGCACACCAGGTCCTGCAGCATCTGACCGACCCGGTGGCCGCGCTGCGCGAAATGCGCCGGGTGGCGAAGGCGGGCGGCGTCGTGGCCGTGCGCGACGCCGACTTCCACGGCATGAGCTGGTACCCGGCCTTCCCGGAACTGGATGATTGGATGGAGCTGTACCAGCGGATCGCGCGCCGCAACGGGGCCGAACCCGACGCCGGCCGGCGCCTGGTGTCCTGGGCGCAAGCCGCCGGGTTCACGGACGTCGCACCGTCGAGCAGCAACTGGCTTTACGCCACAAGCCAGCAGCGCCGCTGGCAGGCGCGGGTGTGGGGCGAGCGGGTATTGCACTCCGCGTTCGCGGACCAGGCGCTCGAATACGGGTTCGCCAACGAGGCGGACCTGGCCCGGATCTCAGCTGGTTGGCACCGGTGGGGGGCCACGGCCGACGGCTGGTTCCTCATCCCCAACGGTGAAGTGATCGCCCGGGCCTGAAAAAGCCGTGACCGCCCGCGGTTTGCCAGTAATGGCCGCCATGGGCGCCGGCAGACGGCCATTTGTGGCAAATGGAAGGCGCGGCTGGCGCTGGGTGTGCGGCGCCGGGCTTGCGGCGCCGCTAGTGAGGCGCCGCGCGTGCGGCGCTGCCGCCGGCCCGCGGCAGCCGTAAAATAGATCCGTGCAACCCTCCCTTTGGCTGGCCCTGGCCGGCGCCGGCGTCCTGATCAGCTTCACCCCCGGCGCGGGCGCCATTAACACCATGAGCAATTCCCTGAACGCCGGATTCCGCCGGTCCCTCTGGGGCATTCTGGGCCAGCAGGCGGCCCTGGTGGTGCACATTGTGGTCGTAGCGCTCGGGGTCGGCGTCCTCGTGGCCAGCTCCCCGGCGGCCTTTAATGTCATCCGCTACGCCGGAGCCGCCTACCTGGTCTATCTGGGGATCCGCCAGTTCCTGCGCAAACCCGACCTGGACCAGCAGAATGCCGCCGCGCTGCGGAACGAACCGGCCTTTTCCATGTTCCGCCGCGGCCTGTGGGTCAATCTGCTCAATCCCAAGGCGATCGTCTTCTTCCTCGCCTTCATGCCCCAGTTCATCCGCCCCGAGCAGCCGCTGTTGGGCCAGTACACAGTCCTCGCCGCCACAGTGATTGTGATCGACGTCCTGGTGATGTGGTTCTTCTTCGCCGCGGCGGCCAAGTCCTTCCAGCGATTCACCCACGATGCGCGCGGGCAGTTGGTCCTGAACCGGACGTTCGGGGTGCTCTTCGTCGGTGTCGGTGTCCTGCTGGCACTGATCCACTAGGCGCTGATCCACTAGGCCCGGGCCCCGCGCCCCGCCCCTACTTATCAAGTAATTAAGTGTGACCGCTGCTGTGACACAGGAGACGCGGGAGCTAGCCAAGCCGTGCCCGGATCATCCATGCTTGAACGTATGGGCTCAGCGTCGAGACAGTATCGGATCATCACCGTCTGCACCGGAAACATCTGCCGGTCACCGATGGCCGAGCTGATGCTGGCGGACGCGTTCACCGCCGCATGCCTCACCGGAGCGGTCGTGGATTCGGCCGGCACCACGTCCTACGAAGCGGGCCGGCCGATCGATCCACGGGCTGCCCGCAAGCTCATGGCCCACGGCATCGCCTCCCAGTCCCATATTGCCCGTGAATGGCGGGCCGAATGGTTTGCCAGCCGAGAGCTGATCCTGGCCCTCGACGTGGACCACTATGGCTGGCTCCGGCAGGCAGCGCCGGACCCGCGGTCCATGGACAAGGTCCGCATGCTGCGCAGCTTCGATCCTGCTGTTGCCGGCCGGGACCTCCTGGACCAAGGCATCGAAGATCCTTGGTTCGGCGGCCACATCGACTTCGAGAACACCTGGGACCTGATCCGCGCCGCGGTCCCGGGAATCGTGGCCCATGTCCGGGCGGAACTGCAACGCCTGGACCTGCACGAGGACATCGCCGGGCAGCAGGTACGCTCTACTCCATGAACCCAGCACCCGTCATCATTGCCATCGACGGGAGGTCAGGCGCCGGGAAGACCACCCTGGCCATCGAACTGGCGGCACTCCTCCGAGAGCACCACAAGGTTTCGCTTTTCCACTTGGAGGACATCTATCCCGGCTGGAACGGGCTTTCCGCCGGCGTTGAACGCTACGTCTCCACCGTCCTGACCCCGCTGCGCCGCGGTGAAACAGCGGACTGGGTCAGCTGGGACTGGGAACGGCACTACGACGGGGCGACCCGCACCACCCCGCCGTCCGAGATAGTGATCGTGGAAGGCGTCGGCGCGGGTTCCGAGGCGGCGCGGCCGCTTCTGGACGCCGTGATCTGGGCCGATCTGCCCGACGCCGAGCGCCGTCGGCGGGCGCTGGCCCGCGACGGCGACACTTACGCGCCGTACTGGGAGCAGTGGGCCAGCCAGGAAGCGCAATGGCTGGCATCGGACGACGTCCCGGCCCACGCCGACGTGCGCGTATTGAACTTCGCCGACGGCACGTCTCCGGCCGATGTCCTGCAGTCGCTGCAGTACCTGCCCGCACTGGCCCCCGTGCTCCTGCCCGAGCTGGCAGCCAGGCGCGGACTTCGGCTCCGGTCCGAACGGCTGACCGCGGAACCGGACGCCGCCGGCGTCTTCGAGTCCCTCTTCGGCCGTTCCCCCAATGCCGTCTGGCTCGACTCTTCCCTGCCCGCGGCAGGGCTCAGCCCGGTTGCGGCGGAACGGAGCCGGTTCAGCATCCTCGCCGACGACGGCGGACCCTTCGGACAGGCCGTACGGCACAGCTCTGGCAAGACCTCCGTGAGCGTCGGCACGGCCACGGTGACCACGGAGGGTGGATTCTTCCGCTGGCTGGACAGCGTCTGGGGCCGCAGCGTCGTCCCGGCTCCCGAGGGATACCCGGGAGAATTCGCGCTGGGCTGGATCGGGTACCTCGGCTATGAACTCAAGCGGGAGACCGGCGGCAGCGACGTCACGGCGCCCACGCCCGATGCATGCCTGCTCTTCGCCGGCCGCGCCGTCGTCCTGGACCACCTTGAAGGCACAGTATGGCTGCTGACTCTCGACGCTCCCGGCGCGGAAACCTGGCTCGCAGCCGCCCGCGCGGCGGTGCACGCGGCTGCGGTGTACGCGGCAGCCGCAGGACCGCTAGGCCCGGGCGCAGCGGCTCCCGGCGGGGCCGGGCTGAGCTTCCGGGCGCGGGACACCAAGTCCGCCTACAAGGCCAAGATCGCGGAGTCCCAGCGCGAAATCGTCGAGGGAAACACCTACGAGGTCTGCCTGACCACTACCCTGACGGCATCCGTTGCGCTGGCACCGGGCGGACCGGACGCGTTGGATCCGTGGCAGACCTACCTAGCGCTGCGCCGGAACAACCCGGCCCCGTTCGCCAGCTACCTGCGTTTCGGGGACCTCACGGTCGCAAGCACCTCCCCGGAACGCTTCCTCAAAATCGCAGCCGACGGCAGGATGCGGGCCGAACCGATCAAGGGGACCCGCCGCCGGGACCCTGACCCCGGCAGGGACGCGGAGCTGCGCCAGGAGCTGACGTCCTCCGCCAAGGACCGGGCAGAAAACATCATGATCGTGGACCTGCTCCGCAACGACCTCAGCCATTTCGCCGTTCCCGGGTCAGTCTCGGTCAGCCGGCTGTGCGCGATCGAAAGCTACGCCACCGTGCACCAGATGGTCAGCACCATTGACGCCGAACTCAAACCCGGAATGCCGCCCGCCGAAGCCGTGGCCGCCTGTTTCCCGGCCGGGTCCATGACGGGCGCTCCCAAGGTCAGCACCATGGCCGTCCTGGACCGGCTCGAAGCCGCGCCCCGGGGAGTGTATTCGGGCGCCATCGGCTACTTCTCGCTCACCGGCGCGAGCGACCTCGCAGTCGCCATCAGGACCCTCGTCATCAGCCCCGATGAAACCGGCAGCGGGACGGCCGAGCCCGGCAGGGCGTACCTCAGCCTCGGCGTGGGCGGCGCCATCACGGCGGATTCAGCCCCGCAGGAGGAATACGACGAAATCCGGACGAAGGCGTTCGGGGTCCTCTCGACCCTCGGCGTCAGGTTTCCGGCGGACTAGGCCTCCCGCCGGGCCTACTGCAGCGTCGCCGTCAGCCGCGCGACGTTGTCCACGTACTTGGCCCGCATCGGCCGCTTGAGCCAGTCCTCCAGCAGCAGTTCGTGCGAGATGTCGCGGTAGGTGTCCTCCACCGCCCGGACGCGCTGCACAATGTCCGCACCGAGGAGCATCACGGACACCTCGAGGTTCAACGAGAAGGACCGCATGTCCATGTTGCTGGACCCGAGGACCGCAACCTCGTCATCGATGGTGAAGTGCTTGGCATGCAGGACAAACGGGGCCCGGTACAGGTAGATCCGCACCCCGGCCTCCAGCAGGGCCTTGTAGTACGACTGCTGGGCGTGATGGACCAGGAACTGGTCGCCCTTCTCGGAGACGAAGAGTTCGACGTCGACGCCGCGCTGCGCCGCGGTGGTCACCGCGTACAGCAGGGAATCGTCCGGGACAAAGTACGGGCTGCAGATGGAGATCCGGTGCTGCGCCGAGTAGATCAGCGTGTTGAACAGGCGCAGGTTGTTTTCGGTGACGAAACCCGGTCCGCTCGGCACGGCCTGGGCCGTGACGAGCCCGGCGGCCGGTTCGGGCCGGTGCTGCAACTGCTCCTCGAGCGACTCATCCGTTTCGCTAAGCCAGTCGGTGGCGAAGACCACGTTGAGGGTAGTCACGATCGGCCCCCGCAGGCAGGCCATGAGCTCCACCCATTCCCGGCCTAGCTTCCGGTGCCTGAGATTGTTGTAGGAAGGCTCGATCAGGTTCTGCGAACCGGTAAAGGCCACCTCCCCGTCAATGACCATGATCTTGCGGTGGTTGCGCAAATCCGGCCGGCGCCATTGCCCGTGCACAGGGCTCAGCGGCAGCATGGGCCGCCAGCGGATCTTGCTCGCCTTGAGCCGCCGGATCAGCTTCCGGTAGCCCGGGATCCGCAGCGTGCCCAGGTGGTCGAACAGGACCCGGACTTCGACGCCGCGCTCCGCCGCCTCTTCCAAGGCAGTGAGCAGGTCATCGGTCACATGGTCGCTGCTCATGATGTAGAACTCGGCGTTGACGAAGCTCTTGGCTTCCCGGACCGCGGCGGCCATGGCCTTGATGGAGTCCGGATATCCCGGGAGCAGTTCGACGCTGTTGCCGTCCACCATCGGCAGCGAGCCTAGTGTCTTATTCAGTTCGGCCGCCGATGCCACCCATTCCGGCCCGTCGTAATGGCTTTCCAGGCTGGCCAGCTCGGAGGCGCCTGCCCGGATGCGCGTATTGACGGCCTGCTGCTGCGCCCGGCGGCGCCGGGAGAGGCGGAAGTTGCCGAAGAGCAGGAACAGGGCCAGGCCCACGGATGGAACGAAGAAGATAATCAGCAGCCACGCCATCGCGGTGGTGGGCCGGCGGTTGCCGGGGATGATGCCGACGGCCAGAACCCTGATGGCGAGGTCGATCAGGGTGAGGATCACGATCAGCCACGGCGGGAGGGTTCCCGCCAGCGGTATTGGCCACAG
>JBFGBS010000002.1:0-32229 GCA_041567475.1 Arthrobacter sp. | reverse complement strand
TTGATCATGAAGGAATGCAAAACTGCTTCTAACCTGAGGAAACCCCGAATTCGTCTGGAGACGGGAGTTCTCGCATCCACTTCTACTCCCGTGGCTTAAACGCCGATAATCAACATTATGTCGTGTAAAGGTGATCCAATTGCAAAATTTGCAGATTAGGACCCGGTGATACGCCTTCCCCGTTTTCGACTGCCTGGAGATTGAAATCCGCGCTATTACTGCGTTCTGGGCCTGTTCGTCGATGCGCCGGGCGTCGGTCCGGCACATGGAGTGGTCGACGGGTTCAAGGAGCCGCGAAGGCTGATAATTCCGCGGCTTTTCGGGGTTTCCTTGACACGGTTTCGCATTTTATGCATTCTGAGAGCATTATTTGCAGACGCATGGGAGGCGTGATGGACCCCCTGGAGGGCCGGCTGATCAGGCTTCCGCTGCGTCAGGGAGCCTTTTCCGCGGACGCGGTGTTCGAGGACATGCTGACGGGTTGGAAACAGCAGCAGCTGGCTCGTAACTTCACGGCCGGCACGATCCGTGGACGGGAAAGCCTGGTCCGCCGGTTCGTGGATCACACCGGGCACTTTCCCTGGGACTGGACCGTCGGTGACGCCGATGAGTTCTTCGCCCATGAGCGCTCCATCCTGAATCTGGCGTTCGCCACCATCCGCGCCTACCAGACCCATCTGAAGGTGTTCTGCGATTTCCTGACTGACCCGGTCTATGAGTGGGAAAGGGTCTGCCTTCAGGGGTTCGGCCGCTCCCCCGCCCAGATCATCACCGAATTCAACCGGGCCCGGCACGCCCAGAACAACGAGCAGGCACCCGCCAAACGGCCCTTCACCCGGACCGAGCTGCAGGGATTCTTCGACCTGGCCGACCTCGAGGTCGCACGGGTCCTGGCCTCCGGACGTAAGGGCGCCGTCGCCGCCTACCGGGACGCCACCGTGTTCAAAACCGCCTACGCGTGGGGCCTGCGGGCCAACGAGGTCACGCACCTGCAGACCGTGGATTTTTCCCGGAACCGCCGGGCCCCGCAGTTCGGCGAGTTCGGGGTCCTGCAGGTCCGATACGGTAAGGCACAGCGCGGCTCACCGCCCAAGAGACGCTCCGTGCTGACGGTCTTTGACTGGTCCCCCGCCGTCCTGGACACCTGGATCCGAAACGGACTGCCTTGGCTCGCCCCGGCGGTATCGGAAATCTTCCCCACCGCCAACGGACTGCCGGTGCCCAAATCCAACCTGCACCGCCGCTTCCGCGACTACATCGACGAACTCGGCTATCCGCCGGGCCTGGACATCCATTCGCTGCGCCGGTCCTACGTCACCCACCTCTTCGAGCACTTCGGCTTCGACCACACCTTCGTCCAGCGCCAGGTCGGCCACGAACACGCCTCGACGACGTCCCTCTACACATCAGTCTCCAGCGACTACCAGACGAGTGAGCTCAACCGCGTGCTCGAAGACATGATCGAGAAGGCCGTCAGGCCGAAGGAGGAACGAGAATGAAACGGGACATCGACTACCGGTGGCGGGCCCGCGAACTCATGGCCCGGAACGGCATGCGCAACACCCGCGAACTCGTCGAACCCCTACGGGAACGCGGCATCACCCTCTCCGAGTCACAGATCTACCGCATGGTCAGCCAGAACCCCGAACGGATCTCCTTCCAGCTCCTGGCCGCCCTCTGCGACATCTTCGGCGTCGAAGCGAACGAACTCTTCACCTTCACCGCCGCCGACGCCAGGTCAAAACGCCAAAAGCAGGCCGCCGCCTCCGGGGAGAACGTCGTCCGGTTCGCTGACGCCTACAAACCCGTCAGGGCCAGAATCCTTGACGACGACTAACCCCGGCACCCGCGGCCGACCCCGGTCCGAAGGCGACCACCGGTGCGACCGATGCAGGCGCATGGCCGCGAAAATCCGCGTAACCTGGCCCGACGGCGCCATCTGCGGGATCTGCTTCACCAAGGCCCTGCGCACGCGCGGCTCCTGCCCCGAATGCGGAAAAGACAGGCTACTCCCTGGCAGAACCACCGACGGCACCGACATCTGCCGGGACTGCGCGGGCATCACCACCAACATGACCTGCGAGGGCTGCGGGACAGAAACCGAACGATTCCGCGCCGGCCACTGCATCCGCTGCGTCCTCCGGACCGACCTGGAAGCCTTGCTCCACCCCCACGCTCCCCCGGACCTGAGCCTCAAACGCCTCATCGGGGTGCTCGCCGCCGCAGGCAGGCCCGAGAGCGTCTACACCTGGATGCGCGGGGCCAACACCAAGGAGCTCCTCACCGGGCTCGGCACCCGCACCATCGCGGTCACACATGAGTCCTTTGATGCTCTTCCTGCGTCACGGTCAGTGGAATACCTTCGCGAGCTCCTCATCCATCACGGCATGCTCACGGACCGGGACCGCCAACTCGCCGCCTTCGAACGGTGGCTGGGCACCCGCATTCAGGAGCTCGCCGAGACTCCTCACATCCAGGCTCCGATCGAACGGTTCGCCCGCTGGCACCACCTCAAACGCCTCCGCCAAATGGCCGTCCCAGGAAAGTCGCTGAACACGGCCGTCCGCTCCGCTAAACAGGAAATCACCGAAACCGGAAAATTCCTTGCCTGGCTCTACGCGGAGCACGGACTCACCCTGAACGGCCTGAGGCAGGCGCACCTGAACCAATACCTGACCGAAGGGCCATCAACCCGGTACGCCATCCGCACCTTCATTGTCTGGCTGATCAAGAACAAGGAAATCGGCAGACTCGAGATACCGCACCGCTACGCCGCGACCAAGCCGCTCATCACCCAACAGCAACGCCTCGAACTCGTCCGGCATTGCATCGATTCCACGGCATCGCCCTTGGGATTCCGGGTCGCAGGGTTGATCCTGCTGCTCTTTGGCCAGCCGATCGGCAAGATTGCCGCCTTGAAATGCGCGGACCTGCAGGCTCTGCCCCAAGGGCTGCACCTGGGCCTGGGGAACGTCCCGGTCCTGGTTCCTGCCCAGATCGCCCCCATGTTCTGGGACTACCTGCACGACCGGCCCAACCAGCAGACCGGCAACGGCGGGAGCGAGTGGTTCTTCCCCGGCACCCTGCCGGGCCAGCACATCCACGCCGACGCGATGATGGGCCGACTCCGAGCCCTCGGCATCGACCTCGGCGGAGCGAGGAACACCGCCCTGCGCGGCCTCATACAGGAACTGCCGCCAACCCTGGTCGCAAACGCCCTCGGCTACAGCTACCAGGTCATCCACAAACACGCCGCCGACGCCGGCGTCCCCATGGCCGGCTACGCAGCGAAGGCCGCGCCGATCCGATGAGTCCTGTTCTCTAAACTGCGGGAACCCCCGACCCCTCAGTGGGTGGTCGTGGAGCTGCAGGAGTGGGACGCCCCGGGCATTCCGCACTCTGACCTTCCCTAATGCCGGCGCAGGGCAGGCGATGTTGTTCCTGCTATCCGGGCGTTAAGCGAAGTAAAGTTCGCTGAATGAGGTGGAGGAGATTTTGGATTTACACAGCTATATCTGTTGTCTGTTTAGTGGTTGCTGGCTTCGTAGCCGTACAGCTCAACGGTGGTCTCGATAACCCTAACTGGATCTGCGATCTAGCTGTTCGACTTGGCGACTGCGACTAAGGACCGGTTCTATCGAACGGGAAACCGCTAGTGGGTATGGCTCGACGCGTCGAAGGGAACGCCTCAAGCAGAGAACGGCAGCGAATAGGACTCAGACTGATAGGTGCCTTCCCCGCTTATACTCTGCGTATTGCATCAGATGAATCAATCACCCGATTCCCCGGAACCGCAAGGGCGGTCTCCGACTTCCTTGAGATTCCGCGGATTTTGCGGCCTAACGGCTTTGGTGTGCCGCTGCCCAGGTGCTCCTTACGGCTGCAACTCTGAACTTCGTAGGCGATGGATACGTGCCTCTGACCTGCGGTTTTGCGTAGATGATGCATTTAATGAATCATTGATTCAGGATTTGAGCGCAAACTTCGACGGAACTGTGGGGCGAAAATGGCGGTCGACGCGTCCGGGCGCGTGCTGCAGCTGAGCACTGTTCAGCTGCTGCATCCCGAGGAACAGACGCTTGAGGACATGCTGACCGGGTGGCGCAACCAGCAGCTCTCCCGGAACCTGCAGTTCGACACGATCGACAAGGGCATCGAGTGCGTCCGCCGGTTCGTCAACCATGTCAACGAGTTCCCGTGGAACTGGGCACCAGAGCATGTCGAGGAGTATTTCGGCGACCTCCGCTCGATCCACCAGCTGAAGCACTCCACCGTCCGTGGTTACCAGTCCACCCTCCGCCGGTTCACGTCATACGTGTCGAACCCCGACTACGGCTGGGACCGGGTCTGCGAACAGCGCTTCGGCACACACCCGTCCCAGGTCTTCTTTGACTGGAACACCGCCTCCCACTCGCAGGAGTACGAAGGACGCCCGTCCAAGCGGCCCTTCACCAAGACGGAACTGCAGATGCTCTTCGACCACGCGGACGACCAGGTCGAACTTATCGTTGCCTCGGGCAAGAAAGGCTGGCAGGCAGCCTACCGGGACGCCGTCATGCTCAAAGTGGCTTACTCGTACGGGCTCAGATTCAAGGAGCTCAGGCACCTGCAAACCATCGACTTCGCGACCAACCCGCAGGCACGCAGATTCGGGAAAGCAGGCGTCTGCAAGGTCCGGTTCGGCAAATCACGCAAGGGCTCCCCGCACAAACCCCGCAGCGTCCTGACTGTCTTCGACTGGACCGCCGGCGTCATCGAGGACTGGCTCGCCAACGGGCGGGGCACGCTCGACACCCTGGACCTGTTCCCCAGCGAACGCGGCGGCCTGATCTGCGAATCCACCCTGCTGCGCCGGCTCCGCCGCTACCTCAACGAGCTGGGCCTGCCACTGGACGGCCTGGACCTGCACTCGCTCCGGCGCTCCTATGCAACGCACCTGCTGGAGGACGGATGGGATCCTAGATTCGTGCAACATCAAATGGGCCACGAACACGCCTCCACCACTGGGATCTACCAGTTCGTCAGCGACGACTTCCGCAACGCCACCCTCCGGGCCGCCCTGGACCGCACCATGGACGAAGTTCTGGGCGTGCAGATGCGAGGTCAATGGTGAGACGCGACGTCGAATACAAATGGCGGCTCTCCGAGCTCATGGCAGCACGGGGACTGCACAACACCACCGACCTCATCCCCCTGCTGGCCGAGCGCGGCATCACCTTGTCCCGGCCGCAGGTCTACCGTCTCGTCAACCAGAAACCCGAACGCGTCGCACTGCAGGTCATTGCTGCGATCTGCGACATCTTCTCCTGCGGACCCGAGGACCTCATCACCGTCACAGCCGCCGACGCCCGCGCCCGTAAAACCGGAACCAGCGCCCCCAACGTCGTCGACCTGAACCGCACCGTCAGACCCCGACGGGCACGCATCATCGACGATGACCACTGACAAACCAAAAGGCCTGAGCCCCCGAAACACCAGCCGCGGCCGGCCCCGCACCACCGGGACCGCCACCTGCGCACGCTGCGGACGGACTGCCGGCCGAACACGCGCCACCTGGCCCGAAGGCAAAATCTGCGGCCCCTGCTTCACGACCGCCACCCGCACCCACGGGTCCTGCCCGGACTGTGGTCAACAGCGACTGCTTCCCGGGCCGCCCACGGCCGCCGGAGGGCCCCGCTGCGCGCCCTGCGCCGGCATCCTCCACGACTTCCACTGCAGCCGCTGCAACACGGAGGGCGAGTTTTACCGTCGCGGTATTTGCGCCCGCTGCGCTCTCCGCGACGACCTCACCGAGCTACTGACTTCAGACCCCGCCGATCCAGAAACCGCCGGCAAAATCGTCGACATCCTCTGCAAAGCGGACCGGCCCGAAAGCATCATCACGTGGAAACGCTCCCCAAAAGTCCAAGCCCTCCTGACCTCGCTGTCATGCGGGGAGACTCCTTTGACGCACGAAGGACTCGACGCCGCGGCTGAGTCAGCAAACCGCGAAGCCAACCACCTACGGGCCCTGTTCATTCATCACGGGCTCCTCCCCTACCAAGACCCGTATTTGGCCCGGTTCGAGACCTGGATTGACGACAAGCTCCGCGACTTGCCCGAGGAGGTCGCCAAACCCGTCGCACAGTTCGCCACTTGGCATCACCTCCGGCGCATCCGGTCCATCACAACACCGGAGAAGAGCGCCCAAGCCCCGGTGCACTCCGCCAAGCAAGAGATCACCGAAACCATCAAGTTCCTGGCCTGGCTCTGGGAAACCCACCAGCGGACCGCATCGAGCTGCATCCAGCAGGACATCGAAACCTGGCTCGCAACCGGTCCCACGACCAGAAAAGCCATCCGCACCTTCATCGTCTTCATCAACAACACCGGCACTAACCACCGCGTCAAAATGGCCCACTACACCGCCAAAACCCGACCAACAATCACCCAAGACCAACGCGTGGCATGGCTGAGGGAACTACTCACCGGCACCAACGAATCCCTGCCCTACCGAATAGCCGGCATCCTCCTGCTCCTATATGCCCAACCACTGGTCCGGGTAGCCAAACTCCGGACCGATGCCATCGAGACCAACGGCAACATGCGGATCACCTTCGGCGCCCATCCGGTGCCCGTTCCCGAGCCTTTCGCGGAGCTACTACGAGAGCACCTTGCGAGCCGTCCGAACCTCAGAACTGGAGCGGGCACTCAAAGCCAATGGCTCTTCCCGGGGACCCGAGCCGGCCAACCCCTGCACCCAAACGGCATTATGGACAGGCTCCGAAGGCTGGGCATCGACCTTCGCGGCGCTCGAAACGCCGCCCTCGACGAACACCTCTTAGCCTCACCGCCGCCAATGGTCGCTGACGCACTCGGATACAGCCACCAAATCGCGTTCCTCCATGCCGACGCAGCAGGCGACGCCTGGTCCCGCTACGTAGACCTTCGGACCAAGCCCTGACCTCCTAAATTAGGTTCGTTGCCGGGTTTCCTGACACTGCCGGTCCAGCGTATGGTCATGCCTAAAGCCGCTGGATAGGAACCCGGACATGTCGAGAATCTCCAAAGCGCTCATCACCGTGGCAGTAATCGCAGCCCTTACAGGTATCACTGAGTGGCTGCTCGGCCCCCAAGCTGCAGGCCCGGCATTCTTAGTCATGTGCATCATAGTTGGAGGCTATGTAGGCAGCGGATGGGGCGGGCGACAAGCAGCAAAGACGGCGACTTATCGGGAAGAGCTCCTCCACGGCAAAAAAGATCCCAGAAAACATACGGACCCCGAAGCCAAAACGTAGCCTTCATCCGAACCAGTTTTCCACAAAGCGAAGTGGCGTCATCCAGAGTCGGAATACGCCCAAAATCAATCCGCAGGGATGCCAGTAGTAAAGAGGCTAAAAGTAGTAAAGAGGCTATTTGCGTTTTCTGCGAATACATCCACTTCTGATAACGATCGCTCAGGAGTCGAAATCGGCCCTGACCAGGCGATTCGCTCGATTCGTTACGCGCAGGATCACCTCGGGCGGGGCGAACTGTTGTGGTTTTTTGTGTTGAAAAATCGGGGTCTGATCAGGCATTGTGTGTCTCCTTGTTGCATTTTTTGCATTTTGACTGCAAAAATTGCACTCGACATAGGAGGCTCCTTGGGTGATAAGTTCGGCGGTCTCGCGTTCCTCCCGCTGCCTAATCGAGAGCCGGATCGTGACGGGTTCCTGAGCGAGGTGCTCACCGGGTGGAAGCGATCGCACTCGGCGCAGAACTTCACCTTGCAAACGACCAGGCGCCGGGTACATGAGAAGCTCGGAACCCACACCACCGCCGAAAGTGCGACAGCGCCGTTTATCCCAGTGCCCCCACGGCGAGGCAGAGCCTTTCCGGAACAAAAGCCCGCGTGTTGCGTCCCTTAGCCAGCAGGGGCATGGATGGCAGGGCCAGTTCCTGCGGTTTGTGACGGGAAGAGCCGCTGCACGGCGGTTACTATTGCAGCCCGGCGCCCGTCCATGAACGTATGTTGTTCCGCGCCTGCGGGGACGAGATGCGGCTGTCCGGCCCATGAGGTTGCAAGCTGGGTAACAAACACCAGGACATCCTCGGCGGCCCAGTCGGCATCCAGGTCGCCGACCTTCTGGGCCTCCCGTAGTTTGTCGAGCTTGCGGCGGAGGGACTCCTGGATGGGGTCATCCCCGGAAGCTGCATCGGCCGCCAGTTCGAGTTGTCCCCACAACATGAGCCGGTGCCGTTCGGGGTGCTTTAGCGCGTGATCATGGAGCCTTCCCGCGTAGTCCGGAAGATCACGGGGATCCAAATCGACGGCGTCAGCCATGGCGGCTAGCTCGCGGCCGGCGACGTGCCGGTAAAGGGCCTCCTTTCCCCGGAAGTGTGCGTAGACGCGCTCCTTACTGGTCCGTGCTGCCTTAGCCAGGCGATCGATCCGCGCTCCCGCAATGCCGTGGGACGCAAATTCCAGGGTAGCTGCAGCAACGATCCGCTCGATCGTCGCATCGGCTTTGTGTGATGTGGGCATGACGCCAGCCTAGCAGAACCAAACTGTTTGGTTTGACATGGTCATCCTGTTGACGTACGGTCAAACCGAACCGTTTGGTTCGGAATCCACGTTCATTTCAAGGAGTGTCCATGTCTGAGACCAAGATCGCTATCATCACAGGCGCGGGCCGTGGCATCGGCCGCGCCACCGCCCTTGCCCTAGCCAACAAGGGCATCGACGTGCTGCTCACGTACCGCAGCAACGACGAGGAGGCAGATAAAGTCGTAAAGGCTATCGAGGGCCTCGGCCGTCACGCCGTCGCCCTGCGCCAGGACGCGGGTGATGTCGCTTCGTTCGACAGCTACATCGCCGAGATTGGCACCGCGCTTCAGGAGAACTGGGGCCGTGAAACGTTCGACTACCTCGTCAACAACGCCGGCATCGGCATTCCCAAGCCAATCGCCTTTCTCAGCGAGGACGACTTTGACGCGATGATGAATGTTCACGTTAAGGGTGTTGTCTTTCTGACTCAGAAGCTTCTGCCCTTGATGACTGACGCAGGCGCCATCGTCAACATCTCGTCCGGACTCACGCGTGTTACTGCGCCCGCGACCGGCGGCTACGCGATGATGAAGGGAGCGGTCGAGGTCTTCACCCGTCATCTTGCCGCTGAAGTCGGCAACCGGGGCATCACGGTGAACGCCGTCGCGCCCGGTCCCACCGCTACCGACTTTGGCGGCGGCCATATGAAGGACGAGAACATTGCTGCCGCCATCGCCCGGCAGAGCGTCTTCGCCGAGATCGGCAGCCCCGACACGGTCGGTAACGCAATTGCTGGCGTGCTTACCGGCGCCATGACGCGGGTAACCGGGCAGCGCATCGAGGTCGGCGGCTTCAGCATCTGATCGTTCCCGGCTGGCCGCCGAACAGAGCGAACTCTTCACTCCCGTCTATCCGATCGGGTTCGCCGGATCCGCGGTTGTGGACGCGGACTCCGGGGAACCGTCAGAATTCGTGTCGTCCCCAGCCGACGCAAGGGTGCTCCGCGGCCCGGACTGGCATCAGATGAGGCTGGCTGCTCGCCCGCCCGGAGATGCCGGGGGCGACGTTGAGGGCCGGCCGGGACCGCAATGCCTCACGGAGAACCTCGCCTAGCAGGGCGTGCCTGCCTAGGAGCAGTTCCTCCATTGATGTGAAGTATCGGAAAATGACCGGCGGCTCCTTTCCGCCGCGGACGCGATGAGCTCTGTCTTTATCCCCTCGTACCCGTGCTCTTCAAAACTGTAATTCGCAGCGATGAGTGGCGAGGTCCCGTGGTCTTGCTGTCAGTGCCGGCATGTCACGGCACTGACTGTCAGCTGATGCCTCACATTTTTGAGATGCCCTAGCGGGGCGCGGCCGGGATGGATCCGGTCGCCGCCCAGCTGGCCAGGAGCCGTAGCCGCTCGGCGCTGGGCGTGCCGGGTTCGGCGGTGTAGATCATGAGGACGCAGCCCGGGTCGGCTGTGATGATGAGTTCTTCGTAGGCGAGAGTGAGTTCGCCAACCACCGGGTGGTTGAAGCGTTTTGTGCCGGACCCGTGGGTCCGGACGTCATGGGCGCCCCACAGGTGCCGGAAGACATCGCTGCGCGTGGACAACTCACCGACAAGGTCCTGGAGCCCTTTGTCATGGGGATCACGGCCGGCTTCAGTCCGCATGATCGCCACGCACATCTCAGCGAAACGCTCCCAGTCCGGGTAAAAGTCCCGGGACGCAGGGTCGAGGAACTGGAACCGGGCCAGGTTCGGGGTGCGACCGCCGTCGCCGATAACAGGCGAATAGAACGCCCGGCCGAGCTCATTGGTGGCCAGCAGGTCCTGGTGCTGGTCGCGCACGAAAGCAACGCCGTTGGTGATCGTGCTAAGCACCCAGTGGAGGCTGGGGCGGCTGATGGCCGGTGGTGCGGATCGTCGGCGGGGACGTCCGGATAGCGGAATTCCATCGGCCGCACGGGCCAGGTCAAAGAGGTGGGTCCGCTCCGTGTCATCGAGGAGAAGGGCCCGGGCGATGGCGTCAAGCACGGATGAGGACGCCCCGCCGATAGCACCGCGTTCGAGCTTGGCGTAGTACTCGACGCTGACATCTGCGAGGGTCGCAACTTCCGTGCGGCGTAGCCCGGCAACGCGCCTCTTCGGCCCGGCGGGAAGTCCGGCCTGTTCGGGGGTGATCTTCGCCCGGCGCGACATCAGGAACTCGCGTACCTCGGCTTTATTGTCCATGCCACGAGAATACGTCCCCCCGGGCATCGGTGGGGTGCCCTGCCGGTACACCCTTTGACAGAGACTCCCGCACTGGACTGTTCGCGTATTGACTGGATAAGGATTCCACCCCCGGCGTTAAGATCCGGGACCGCTTCGGTCGCATTCTCCCGCCGATCGCCCCACTTCCCCAGGACGTTATGACCACTATCGCTATCGTCGGCGCCGGCACAGGGCTCGGCGCAGCCATCGCCCGCCGCTTCGGAACCGAGGGCTTCGCTATCGCCCTGATCTCCCGCGATCAGCAGAAGCTAGAACAACTCGCCGAGGAACTGAAAGCGGAAGGCTTCAACGCCCGCGGCTACGCCGCCAGTGTCCGGGACCCGGACGCCCTCACCGCGGCGCTGGAGCAGGCCGGCCAGGACCTCGGACCGATCGAAGTCCTCGAATACAGTCCGCTGCCGCAGAAGGAATTCCTGCGCCCGGTGTTGGAGACAACGGTGGCGGATCTGTCCGCGGCGGTGGAGTTCTCCGTTTATGGACCCGTCACCGCGGTCCACCAGGTTCTGCAGGGTATGCGCGTTCTGGGACGGGGAACGGTCCTGTTCGTCAACGGCGGTTCCGCCGTCCGGCCGAACTCGTCGGTTGCCGGGACGTCCATCGCTTTCGCCGGCGAGGCCGCGCTGGCGACGATGCTCCACGACACCCTCCGCGCCGAGAACATCCATGTCGGACAGCTGATCATCCCCGGCGCAATCGAACCCGGCCACCCGCATAACGATCCAGGCGCCCTCGCGCAGCGGCTGTGGGAGCACCACACCAGCCGCGACATGTTCCGTGAATACGCCGAACCGTTGCCGTCCGGCCTTTAACCCGAGCGACCGGCCTGCGGGCAAAGGAGAACCATGAAGACCACCACTGTTCCCGCCTCAGTCCCGGTAGCTGCCGGGCAGGCACAGCGGCTGCCGCTCGAGACCCTGGCCGCGCTGGCTGTCATCGGCTTCGTCCTTGTCGCGATGGAGACCATGCCGGCCGGTCTGTTGCCGGTGATCGCCGCCGCGATGGAGACCGGCGAAGGCACCGTCGGACTGTTTGTCAGCGCCTACGCACTGGGCACAGTGATCGTCACGATCCCCGCCATCACCCTGACCCGGGGCATGCGACGCAAGCCGTTGCTTCTGGGCGCGGTCCTCGGCCTCGTCCTGGCCAACAGCACCACGGCACTCTCCAGCGACGTAGCCCTGTCATTGGTATCGCGGTTCGTCGCGGGCGGGTTCTCGGGAATCATCTGGGGGATGCTGGCCGCTTACGCCCGGAAGATCAGCCCGCCCTCCCGTGCCGGGCTGTCGCTGGCGATCGTTTCCGCCGGTGCACCCGTTGGATTCGCTCTCGGCACACCGCTGGGGTCCTGGCTCGGGACGACCTTCGATTGGCGGTGGGCTTTCGCCGGACTCACCGTGGCGGCTGTGATGGCCGGTGTATTCATCGCTGTGGTCGCGCCCGATGCTGAGGGGCAGTCCAACCCATCCCGGCTTCCGCTGGCCCGGGTGTTCCGCATCCCCGGTATCGCCGTGATCCTGGCCGTCATCTTCACCTGGATGTTGGCACACAACACCATCTACACCTACATTGCCCCGTACCTGAGGTCCACCGGCACCAGCCTCACCGCCGACGTCGAACTCTTCATCTTCGGGGTCGCCGCGATCGCCGGCATCATCATCACCGGCGCCCTCCTGGACCGCCACCCCCGCCCGCTGCTGCACGGAAGCGTCGCCCTGTTCATCGCGGCGGCGGTGGCGCTGCTGGTCGGCCAGACATCGGCCACGGCGGTCATTGCCGCGACCGTGCTGTGGGGGATCACGTTCGGCGGGGCGGCCGCACAGCTCCAGGCGGCCCTCACCACCACCGGAGGCGCGGACGCCGACGTCGCCAACTCATTCCTGCCGGTGGCATTCAACCTCGCCATCTTCACCGCCGGCATCCTCGGCGCCGTCCTGCTGGAAAATTTCGGCAGCGTGGTCCTTGCGGTCGTGATGATCGTCGCCGGTCTGGCCGCGCTCATGCTGACCATCTACGGGCGACGCGCCGCATTCCCCGCCCGGCTCTAACACCACGGGCAGGCCTCCAAGGACCTTGCCCTCTCTTCGTCCCCGGAAAGGACACTCCCATGAACACTCGCAACCGTTTTGCACCGGGCAAAGCCCCGCGGCCAGGCGTCCTGGCGCCTGCGATGGTCCTGATCGCTGCCGCTATCGCCATGGCCGGCTGCAGCTACAACGTCGGCGGCGGCGCCGATACACGGCCGTCCTCCCCGGGTTCATCGGCGGGCCATCCGGCTGCCCCGCCGACCGCGACGTCAACTTCCACGCCGATTGTCATCGAGCTCCAGGGCCAGAGAATCGCAGGAGCACTCAACGGCAGCGCCGCGTCAGCGTCGCTCCTGGCCCGGCTTCCCCTGACCCTGGCGTTCCGCGACCACGGCGGTCAGGAAAAGCTAGCGCACCTGCCGGTGCCGCTGGACCTCGAAGGCGCACCCGCGGGCAGCGACGCCGCGCCGCTCATGATCGGGTACTACGTCCCCGATCAAAGCCTCGTCCTCTACTACCGGGACGTGGACTACTTCCACGGGATCGTGCCCCTGGGCACCTACGAACACACCGACGCCATCAAAAACCAGCCCGACGGATTCACCGCCACCCTCCGTAAAGCCGAGTGACCGGCACCGCCGCCAAGACCCTCCCAACCGCCCGACCACCACTGATCTGGAGACAGTAATGAAAGCAACCTACATGTTCGGCCCCGGCGACGTCCGCCTCATCGACGCCCCCGATCCGGTCCTCAAAGACACCACCGACGCACTCGTCCGGATCGTGCGGGCGTGCGTCTGCGGATCCGACCTGCACCCGTATCACAGCATGGAGAGGACCCCCGGCGGGGTGCCGATGGGACACGAATTCATCGGCGTCGTCGACGAGGTCGGATCCGACGTCCGCACGCTCACGCCCGGCGACTTCGTCATCGCCCCCTTCGCGTATTCCGACGGCACCTGCGAATTCTGCCGGGAAGGGCTCCACACCTCGTGCCTGCATGGGGGCTTCTGGGGGGCGCCCGGAATGGGCGGCCAGGCCGAAGGCATCCGGGTTCCATTCGCCGACGGAACCCTCGTGAAGGTACCCGGTCTCGACGAGAACTCCCCGCTGCTGGCCTCGCTGCTGACCTTGTCCGACGTGTACGGCACCGGGTGGCACGCAGCTGTGCGTGCCGGCGTCACCGAGGGAGACACCGTTGCAGTCATCGGCGACGGTGCAGTGGGCCTGCTGGCTGTATTGTCCGCCAAACAGCTGGGCGCCGAGCGCATCATCCTGATGGGACGCCACCGGGCCCGCACTGATCTGGGCATCGAGTTCGGCGCCACCGACGTCGTCACTGAGCGGGGGGACGAAGGCATCGCGGCGGTCCGCGCCCTCGCCGGCGGTCACGGGGTCCAGAAGGTGCTCGAGGCGGTCGGGCATATGCCGGCCTACGAGCAGGCCTACGGCATCGTCCGCCCGGGCGGAATCATCAGCCGCGTCGGAGTGCCCCAGTACCAGGAAGCGCCTGTCGGCTTCGGCAGCCTCTTCGGCGCCAACATCACCCTCACCGGCGGACCCGCCCCCGTGCGCGCCTACATTGAGCAGCTGATGCCGGCAATCCTTGACGGCACCGTGAACCCCGGCAAAGTCTTCGACCGCGCCGTCGGCCTGAACGAAGTCCCCGGCGCCTATCGCGCCATGGACGACCGCGAAGCCCTCAAAGTGATGATCACCTTTTAGCCCGGCAAGCGTTCGGCTCCGGCACGGCCGCAGCCGCAGGACTGCCTGATTCGCAGCTGTGTCGGGAAGATCCGCTGCTGCGGCGCTTGGCCGCGGGAGGAGCCCACCAAGGCATTGACTGCCGCTTCCGCCATGGCCCGGACCGGTTGCTCGACAGTGGTCAGCGCGGGCCAGCAGTATTCGGCTTCGGCCGATCCGTCGAAGGAGGTCATGGCGATATCGCCGGGGACGGTGAGCCCGGCTTCGTGGATGGCCCGCAAAATTCCGATGGCCTGCATGTCCGAGCTGGCAAAGATGGCCGTGGGCCGGTTCGCGGAAGCGAGCAGTCTCTGCCCCGCCGAGTACCCGCCGGCGCGGGTAAAGTCCCTGCGCACAATCGGGCCCTCCGGCAGTCCGGCCGCTGTGAGCGCCTGGAGCCAGCCCTCTTCGCGCAGGTCATAGTCGTGTCCTACGTTGGTGCCCATGGCCAGCGCGATGTTGGTGTGCCCGTGCCCGATCAGGTGTTCCACCGCGATTTTGGCCCCGGCGGCCAGGTCAACACCAACGCTGTTGAAGCCGGGGGCGTTGCCGCTGTGGTTCAGGAGCGCCGCGGGGATTTCGGCGGATTCGAGGGCCTCCAGGTCCGGTTCGAAGAGAACGCTGGCGAGGACAACCCCGTCAACCTGGCGGGAGGCGAGGTTGCGGATGTTGCGCCGTTCCTTGGCCAGGGTTCCGTCCGAATTCGTCAGCAACAGGGCGTAGCCAAGTTCTGCGGCGGCGTCTTCCACGGCATGGGCCAGCAGCGAGAAGAACGGGTTGGAGTTATCCGGGATGATCAGGCCTATGGTCTCGCTGGAGCCCAGCTTCAGCGCACGGGCCGCCGCATTCGGGCGGTAGCCCAGAACGCGGATGGCGTCCTGGACTCGGGCTTCGGTGGCCGGGGCCACCTTTTTCGGTCCGCCGTTCACGACATAACTGACAACGGCAGTGCTTACCCCCGCGTAGCGGGCGACGTCCTTGCGGGTCACCGGGCCGCGGGGGGTATGCAGTGCCGAAGTCATCATGTAGTACATGCTAGCTAGCTGCCGGACGGCGCATCACCAAAATCGCGGATCGGCAGGCGTTCGCCGTTGCGCAGGGCTGAGGCGTGTGCCACGATGCCGGGCAGCGTAAAGCGCGCCGCCACCCAGGCGTTGACCGGCGGCAGGCTCCGGTTGTTGACGGCCATCACGAAATCATCCACAAGGAACTGGTGGCTGCCTTCGTGTCCGTTCGGCGCGCCGCGGAACTCTTCGGGGAGACGGCTGGAGTCGTGCACCGGTGCCAGTCCGGAGATGAAGGCGTCCCGCAGCTCGGGGGCGACGCCGGCCAAGGACGGATCGTCCAGCGCCATGCTGGGCTTGGTTTCAAGATCCCCGGAAATGTCCCGGACGGCCGTCCTGTCCTGCCAGAGGCTTACGGTGGCGAGCTGTTCGAAACTTGCCTCGGTGCCGAAGAACCGGAAGCGCGATTCGCGGATATGTGAGGGGTAGCCCACCCGGCGCATCTCGTTGGTGCGCATCACCCCGCCGTCGCTGAGCTCAAAGAGCGCGCTGGCATTGGAGAAGTCGTTGCCGAAGAGGCTGACGTCCTTGTCGAAGACACCATCCTGGCGGTCATCCTTGACCCCGACGCAGCTGACACTCACGGCGTGCGCGGGCACCGCGCCGAGCACGCCGCCGATCGCATGGGTCGGGTAGAGCATAGGCGGATAGCTGGCCGTTTCCTTCCAGCGTCCGCCGCCGCTGTACTGGTAGGCCTCGTAGAAGCCGAGATCCATGTCGTGGACGTAATCGCCCTCGGTATAAAAAATCCGTCCGAACCTGCCGGCGGCATGCTGATCTCGCGCGTACACCGTAGCCGGGTTGTAGTAGCTGGTCTCCCCCATGGCGTACACCAGCCCCGTCTCCCGCACGGCCTCGATGATCCGCCCGATCTCCTCCTCCGAAACGGCCATGGGGACCGCCGAATAGACATGCTTTCCCGCCCTCAAAGCCTGTTCCACGAGCGGGCCGTGCGTCCAGCGCTGGGTGAAAACGGCGACGGCATCGACCTCGGATGCCAGGAGTTCCTCGAAACTGCCCATCGTTCCGTCCAGCGCCCACTGCTCCCGCGCGGCCGCGGCCCGTTCCGGGCGCTCGTCAACGGCATAAACCCCGCTGACACCCGGATGAAGTTTGAAGAGCTGGGCGAAATGACCGCCGAACTGGCCGAGACCCACAACACCGATTGAGAACGTCATTGTTACCTTTCCGATCTGCCCGGACAGCCGGGCCCGCGCCCGCGCCCGTACGGCGCGCACAACACCCTCCCACGCAAAATCTACTCGAGTCAATAGCTGGCGGCTGATGTTCAAAAAACCCATTAATTAAAGACATGCCGCCTTGCCACCTACTATCTACTCGTGTAGATTCTGATTTCAGTTGTTATCCACATCACAACCCAGGAAGGGTCAATGATGACCACCATCACCCAGCTTCCGGACCCCGTAACCGGTGGAACAGAACCCGCCCACCGCGGAAAGCCCGGGAAAGCCGGCCGGGGACGCAGCCTCGGCGACCTCCGGATCGCGCTGCTGTTCATCCTCCCGGCCATGATCGGCCTCGTTGCCTTTTCCCTGTTCCCGACCATCCGCGGCGTCTACCTAAGCTTCACCGAGTACAGCATCCTCGGCGAGCCCGAATGGATCGGCGTCGACAACTACACGGCGATCTTCCAGGACGAGCTCTTCTGGAACGCGATGGCCGTGACCCTCCAGTACGTGGGCATCAATATCGGCCTGCAGACCGCCATCGCCCTGGGCCTGGCGCTGCTGATGCACCGGGTAGCGAAGTCCGCCGTGGTCCGCGGCGCGCTGCTGCTGCCCTTCTTTGTCGCGAACGTGGTTGTGGCCCTGCTCTGGTTCTGGATGCTCGATTACCAGCTGGGCATTGTCAACGAAATCATCAGCTGGCTGGGACTTCCCCGCGTCGCCTTCTTCGGCAGCGAACAGTGGGCCATCCCCACCATCGCCTTCGTCAACGTCTGGAAGCACATGGGCTACACCGCCCTGCTCATCTTCGCCGGCCTCCAGGCCATCCCCCACCATGTCTACGAAGTGGCCTCCCTGGACGGAGCGTCGCACACGAGGACGTTCTGGAGCATTACGATGCCGCTGCTGCGCCCCGTCCTGGCGCTGGTCCTGATAGTCAGCGTCATCGGCTCTTTCCAAGTCTTCGATACCGTCGCGGTCACCACAGGCGGCGGCCCGATCAATGCCACCCGCGTCATTCAGATGTACATCTACCAAAAGGCCTTCGGCGAATCCGACTTCGGCTACGCCTCGGCATTGTCCGTCATCCTCTTCGCGATCCTCGCCCTGGTGGCCTTTATCCAAATGAAGTTCCTCAAGGGCAATGAATCGGATCTGGACTAAGGAATCCCAGTCATGACTACTCAAACGCTTACCCGTAAACCGACCAACTGGCGCCGAATCGGCGCCTGGGCGCTCGTGGTCCTCGCACTCATCGCCACCATCCTTCCGTTTCTCTGGATGCTTCGTACTGCGCTCTCCACCAACGGCTCGCTGGCCTCCAACTCCGCGAACCTTTTACCGGCGGACTTCTCCTGGGGCGCTTTCAAGCGTGTCTTCGGAATGCAGTCCACTGAGGAAGCCATCGCCGAAGGCGGTTCCGGTGCAGCCATCGACTTCTGGCTGTACCTGCGCAACTCCATAATTTTCTCCACCGTAACTACCGCGGCGCAGGTCTTTTTCAGCGCACTTGCTGCCTACGCCTTCGCCCGGCTCCGCTGGCCCGGACGAGACAAGGTGTTCTCCCTCTTCCTGGCCACCATGATGATTCCGGGGATCTTTACAGCCCTGCCCAACTTCCTCCTCATCAAGAACCTGGGACTGCTGAATACGTTTGCCGGACTCGTGCTGCCCTTCCTGTTCATGTCCGCGTTCGCCATCTTCTTCCTGCGACAGTTCTTCCTGAGCATGTCCCGCGAAGTGGAAGAAGCAGCCATGCTCGACGGCGCCAAGCACTGGCGCATCTTCTTCCAGATCGTCCTTCCGAATGCAGCCGCCCCGCTGGCCACCCTCGCACTGCTGACCTTCGTGGGGCAGTGGAACGAGTACTTCTGGCCGCTGCTGGTTGCCAGTGAAGAGAACGTCCGGGTCCTCACCGTGGGCCTGGGTGTCTTCAAATCCCAGTCCCCCCAGGGCGCACCGGACTGGTCCGGTCTGATGGCGGCCACCATCGTGGCCGCGTTGCCGGTCCTCCTCCTGTTCATCGCCTTCGGCAAACGGGTGGTCAACTCCATCGGATTCTCCGGCATCAAATAGAGCCCCGACCCAACCGCTTCCCACTGAAAACACTCCACTCCGGGCAACCTCCTGCCCTCTCCGAAAGGTCCATCATGAAGAAAACCCTCGGCGCCGTCGCTGCCGCCGCAGCTATGGCCATCTCCCTCTCCGCCTGTGGCGGCGGATCCACCTCCACCACCGCGGGGGAGGCCACGGGTGAAATCAACTATTGGCTGTGGGATTCCAACCAGCTCCCGGCCTACAAACAATGCGCTGAAGACTTCACCAAGGCCAACCCGGACATTAAGGTCAAGGTCACCCAGCGCGGCTGGGGCGACTACTGGACCACCCTGACCAACGGATTCGTCGCCGGCAATGCCCCGGATGTCTTCACGAACCACCTCTCCAAATACCCCGAGCACACCTCGAAGAAGCAGCTGCTCGCCCTCGACGAAGCAGTCGAGAAGGATGGCCTCAAGCTGGAGATCTACAACGAGGGCCTCGCCGATCTTTGGGTAGGCCAGGACGGCAAGCGCTACGGGCTGCCCAAGGACTGGGACACGGTTGGCCTGTTCTACAACACAGCCATGACCGACGCCGCCGGGATCACTGCCGAGCAGATGGCCAGCCTGGACTGGAACCCACAGGACGGCGGCAGCTACGAAAAGACCATCGCCCACCTCAGCGTGGATAAGAACGGTGTGCGCGGCGACGAGCCGGGCTTTGATAAGAACAACATCGCCGTCTACGGCCTCGGCCTGGAAAACTCCGGTACCGGCCAGGGACAGACCCAATGGAGCTTCCTCACCGGCACCACCGGCTGGACTCACACCGACAAAAACCCGTGGGGCACTAAATTCAACTACGACGATTCAAAGTTCCAGGACACGATCAAGTGGTGGGCCGGGCTCGCGAACAAGGGATACATGCCCAAGCTTGAAACGACCGTCGGCGCCAGTGTCGCAGACAACTTCGGCGCAGGCAAGGCCGCCATCAATAGCAACGGCTCGTGGATGATCGGCCAGTACTCCAGCTACAAGGGCATCAAAGCCGGCATCGCTCCCACCCCGGTAGGCCCGGAGGGCAAGCGTGCGTCCATGTTCAACGGGCTGGCCGACTCCGTCTGGGCCGGAACCAAGAACCCGGCCGCTTCCGTCAAGTGGGTCGAGTACCTCGCCTCCGCCGACTGCCAGGACGTCGTGGCCTCCAAGGGCGTTGTCTTTCCCGCCATCACTACTTCCTCCGAGAAGGCCGCCGCGGCCTTCGAAGCCAAGGGCATCGACGTCAGCGCCTTCACCACACACGTCACGGACGGTACGACCATCCTCTTCCCCATTACCGATAATTCGGCCAAGGTCGATGGACTCATGGGACCGGCCATGGACGCTGTGCTGTCCGGCAAGAAGGACGCCGGCGCCCTGAGCGAGGCCAACGAGAAGGTCAACGCCCTCTTCAAGAAGTAGGCCAGCAGCTTCAAAGCTTGCGCGCCGCGGGCGGTGTCTTCCCCGCGGCGCGCAGCCCCACCCCTAAACTCCCACGCAAAAGGACAGCATTTCATGGAACCCCTCCACCTCCGTTCCGCCGGAACCAGCCTGGTGATCAGCTTCGACAGCGGGGAGGCTGAGGTCATCCATTGGGGAGCTGACCTTGGCAGCACGCTGCCGGACCTGGCCATTCTTAGGGCCGCTATCCCACCCTCGTCCATCGACGCCACCGTTCCCGCAGGCCTGCTGCCGCAGGCCTCATCCGCCTGGCGCGGCCGACCCGCTCTGCGCGGTCACCGCATTGCCGACGGCGTTCCCGGCTACGACTTCTCCGTAAGGCTCCGCGTGGCGGAGGTAACCCCGGACGGCACCGGCGCCGCCGTCATCATCCAGGCCGACGCCGACGCCGGGATCCGCGTCGCGTCCGTCCTGACCCTGCATGACGGCGGCTTGCTGGAACTGCGCCACACCGTCACCAACACCGGAACGACGCCTTACCAGCTCGACGAGTTGGCCACGGTCCTCCCGGTGGCGCCCGCCGCCGTCGAACTCCTTGACCTGACCGGGCGCTGGTGCCGGGAACGCCACCCGCAGCGCCGCCCGATCCAGCAGGGCACGTGGGTCCGCACCGGCCGGCACGGCCGCACCGGCCACGACTCCTCACTGCTCTTCGCCGCCGGCACCGCCGGCTTCGGCAACCGCCACGGGCAGGTCTGGGCCACGCATCTGGCCTGGAGCGGTAACCACGAACAGTTCGCGGACAGCCTCGGGGACGGCCGCACCATGATCGGCGGCTCCGAACTCCTCGGTCCCGCCGAAGTCATCCTCCAGCCCGGCGGCAGCTACACCACCCCCGTCCTGTTCGCCGCCTACTCCGACCGCGGCCTGGACGGCATCAGCGAGGCGTTCTATGCCTGGTTCCGGAACCGTCCGCACCACGTACTTCCGGCACCCTCAGCCAACGCTGCCCCGGGCAAACCCCGGCCCGTTGTCCTCAACACCTGGGAGGCCGTCTACTTCGACCACAACCTGAACACCCTCATCGAACTGGCCGATTCCGCCGCGGAGCTCGGGGTCGAGCGGTTTGTGCTCGACGACGGCTGGTTCCGCGGCCGCCGCAACGACACCGCAGGCCTCGGCGACTGGTACGTCGACGAAACGCTCTGGCCCGACGGGCTCACCCCGCTCATCGATGCGGTGACCTCCCGCGGAATGGAATTCGGCCTCTGGGTGGAACCGGAAATGGTCAACCTCAACTCGGACATCATCCGGGCACACCCCGGCTGGATCGCAGGGCCCTCGACCCGGAGCTACAAGGACGGTGGCCGCCTTCCGCTGGAGTGGCGCCACCAGCACATCCTCGACCTCGTCAATCCGGAGGCGTGGCAGTACATCTACGACCGCGTGGATGCACTTCTGCGGGAGAACAACATCAGCTACCTCAAGTGGGACCAGAACCGCGACCTCACCGAACACGGCCACGCCGGCCGCAGCTCCGTCCACGAACAGACCCGCGCTGCCTACCGGCTGTTCGACGAACTGCGCAAGGCCCACCCCGGCGTCGAAATTGAAAGCTGCTCCTCCGGCGGTGCCCGCGTGGACCTCGGCATCCTCGAACGCACCGATCGCATCTGGGCCTCGGACTGCAACGACGCGCTGGAACGCCAGACCATCCAGCGCTGGACTGGTCTCGTGGTCCCCCCGGAACTGGTCGGCGCACACATCGGCCCCACCACCAGCCACACAACGGCCCGCACCCACGACCTGTCCTTCCGCGCCATCACCGCCCTCTTCGGCCACTTCGGCATGGAATGGGACGTCCGCAGCGTTCAGGGCGCCGAAAGGGAGGAACTCAAACGCTTCATCGGGCTCTACCTGGAACACCGGAACCTCATCCACAGCGGCCGGATGGTCCGCGCGGATCTGGCCGACGAGTCACTGATGCTGCACGGCGTCGTGGCCGGCGAACAACCGCCCGCCGGCTCGGCAGCCGGATTGTTCGCCTTGGTCAGCACCGGCACCTCGTTCGCCGAGCAGCCGGGCAGGATCGGCATTCCCGGTCTCGACGCTGGCACCAGCTACCGGGTTGAGGCCGTCTTCCCGGCGCCGGGCGATGCGGACTATGCCCACACGTTCACGCAGGCCGAGCCCCCGGCATGGCTGGTCTCGGGAGCCAAAGCCACCGGAAGGTTCCTTACCCAGGTCGGATTGCCCATGCCCGTCCTCAACCCGGAACACGCCCTATTGCTGAAGTTCACCGCGCTCGACGCATGAACCGGCCCAGTCACAGAGCCGTGGCGTCAGCAGCCAAGGTCTCCACAGGAACCGTCTACAACGTCCTCCACCGACCGGACTTCGTCACCGGCCGAACCCGCGAACAGGTGGAAAGGGCCATAGCCGATCTCGGGTATCAGCGCAGCGAAGGAGCACTACGCAGCAGGGAGCTGCCTTGGACACCCCCCGAGGCTGCGACGGAAGACGTACCGACGGGCGCAGCTGACGCACAAGGAAGCTATCCACCCTGGAACACCATTCCGCCAGGGAGGAACATTACGGTCATCCGCAACGGAACCATCGTCAGCTCCGGCCTATGCGATGGATCAATGCCGGACAGCTCAGGAATCTGGATCCTCTTCGACGACGGGAGCGGACGCAGGTTCCTGACCCACGACGAGAACTACGGCATCCGCGTCGAACCAACGGATCAATAGGGTCTTAGTCGGCGTCGCTGTTGACACCTGCCGCTATAGCGTTCGGCCGGCTGATGGTGAGGCTCATGCTCACTCCTCATCGCCATGTTCGTCGTCGCTGGCGCCGTGGTCCTCGCTGAAGCAACCGATGTCGACGGTCATTTCAGCACTTTCCTTTGTGACCTATGGATTGGCGGCCGGCGCGGCAGAGACCGGACCGCCATCATTTACGGTTTGAGGGGGCTGCGCTTCAACGCGGTGGCTCCGGGGCAGCCATCACCGGAACTTTGGCGAACTTCGAGTCGCCAATAGGCAGCAGTTTCGGCCCCTGATCTGGGTCGAAATCCCGGCGCCGCCCTCAGCCGCCCAACGCGCAGCTCCCACCAGTTTCCTGCTTAGCAACGACAGCACCAACATCAACGGTGCCACCGACGGCGGTTGACCGGCATCCTATCAAGGTGAGCTTAGGATGCCGGCGGAGCTACTTTGACTGAACGTGGGCCGGAGGCCTGACGGTGACAGTTGTTCAGGCTGCCGGACAAGCGGTCTGTGCAGCCGCTCCCTATGGCGCTCGGCTAGTTGTCGGCAATCCCCGCACCGCTTCCATCGCGAGGGCGACGGTCTCAGGCCACGACCGGTTGGATCGGGTGGAAGCGCGCCGGGCCGCAATCATGCAGGCGAACGCGGCACCCACCACAGCCTCCGGTGCCGGGTCGTCCAGACCGTATGGCGACCCGGCGCGCTCGGCCCGAACGCGGGCCTCCGCAGCAATGGCACCCTGGATCGCTTCGATTCGGTAGAGGTAGCCCGCCCTCAGGGAAGGTGTCTCTTCTATGATCCGCTCGATGATGTGGGGCGAGGCTGAGTGCTGGTCGTCCGGAGCTACGGCCTCGAACATGTGCCGCAGTGCAGCCCAGAGCGGCTCCTCGTCCGGCCGGGAACGCAGTGCCTCACGGAGAACGTCGCCCAGCAGGGCGTACTTGCCTAGGACCAGTTCCTCCTTCGATGCGAAGTATCGGAAAAATGACCGGCGGCTCATCCCGGCCGCGGACGCGATGAGCTCCGTCGTTGTCCCCTCGTATCCGTGCTCTTCGAATAGGCCTTGGGCGATGGAGACCAACTCAGCCTGCACGGCACGCCGAGCTACATCCTGAATGGGGCTTCGGGTAGGTGTGGACATAGCTAGAGTTTACTGCGTCACAGGTGGCACACAGTGCCATATTTGTCGTAGAGTGCAGGAAGGTGTTCTAGAGATAAAAGGAAACACAATGCCCCAACGAACAATTCTTCTCACCGGTGCTTCAGACGGTATCGGCGCAGCGGCGGCACAACGCCTCGCCAAGCGCGGGGAGCGGCTGCTTCTGGTCGGCCGGTCGCCCGAAAAGACCGCTGCAGTCGCCGGGCCGCTCGGCGCGGAGTACTTTGCCGCAGACTTTGAGCGCCTCGCCAACGTCCATACCCTTGCGTCATGGGTCCAGGAGCGCACGGACCGCATCGACGTCCTCGCGAACAACGCCGGTGGCATTTTCGGTGAGCGGGTGGTGACCGTCGATGGCAATGAACGCACCATGCAGGTGAACCATTACGCGCATTTTCTGCTCACCCATCTTCTGTTCGACGTGCTCAAAAGCAGCAAATCCACGGTCGTGAACACCTCAAGCGTTGGTTCCCGCGCCTTCGGACGCATCGACCTGGACAATTTGGACAACGACCCCTACAAAGTCATGAAGACCTACGGCGATTCCAAGCTCGCCAATATCCTCTTTACCAAAGGCCTCCACGCCCGCCACCACGCCGACGGCATCCATACCGTCGCACTTCACCCCGGCAATATTGCGTCTAACTTCGGCCAGACTGGTTCCGCCTGGATGCGCATGATCTACCGAACCCCCGTACGCCATCTCCTCGACACCCCGGAAAAGGGAGGCGAGAACCTTCTCTGGGCGATCGACGGTACCCCGGGCATCACATGGCAATCGGGGCAATACTACGAGGGCGGCAAAACACCCCGCCGACCCAACCCGCAACAAGACGACGATGCCCTCATCGACGCTTTCTGGGCCGAAAGCGCCCGACGCGTGGGCGCAACGGCCACCGTATAGCTGTATCGGTACGGGTCCGAGACGGCTGCGGCGCCGCCCGCGACTCATCAGCTCCCGGTTTCATAGTCGCTGACGTCAAAGACTTTCCCTCGCCCACTATCCGTGGGCGAGGGAAAGGCCACGGACCCGGGAGCTCGCCGCAACCAGGGAGGAACGGGATCAGGATTTCCGAGCCCGCTGGCTGACCCATTGTGTTGGTCCTGGTGCGGCCTGTCCTATTGACAGCCCTGGTCAAGCCGGGGGCCTGGAACGTGTCCCCCCAGCGTATGCACGGGTGGGCCGGCCAATGGCGGATGTTGGACTCCGTTACCCGTCGCCGATCCGGACATCGGGCCGTTGGTACCGCTTGCCGCGGCGTCAGGGGTGGTGCAGTTCCCGGGTTACCGTATCCATCAACACGAGCGTGTCGCGATCTGACAGAGCTTTCCGACCGTGGACAACAGCGCCCAGGTCAGATCTGCAGGCATCGCCGCCGTTTGCCCGAAACTTGATCCACAGATACAGCAGAGAGAATTCAGCCTGATCCAAGCCGCTCCGGACCGTCCGCAGCAGCTCATCAACGTCTGCCCATTCCTCCACGCTTCCATGTGCCGGCGGGCTGCTGCACACAGCTAGTTCCGGAGTGCCGCTCCGTTGCGCAGATTTGCTCCGGGCTTCGGGCCGGACCCGTACAAGCGTTTCTTCCGGGCCTTCGGGTGTGCTTCGGGGCGCACCCGGGGGGTGGATGGCTGCCCGTGACAGCACCATTGTCGGCGTTCGGGGATCAACCCTGACTGGGTCGTCTACCATGCCTGGTGTTCGCGGGTCAGTCCGAAGGGGACAGCATCGCTGAGATCGACCGTAAAGCACTTATCATTGTGTTGGGTGACCAGGATTCCTTGGCGCCCGTCGTGCATTGCCCGTTTCACGGCGAGGGCCACGGCTCCGTCGAGCTGGCGTTCCATGCTCGCTCGATTGGTCGCGGTGATTGCGATCGGGAAGTCGGCGGGGGCTTTCATGGATCAAACCTTTCGTGTCCGAAATGAGTTGGGATTTCTTGAGCTACCGCTGAACGGCAAGGTAGATTGACGGAAACTCCGTCGGCCGCCGCGTGTCAGTTCGTATTCAGATCGGCGACGTGGATGCCGGAGCCTCCCGGGTTGCGGGAAGGAAGGCCCCGGCGGCTTGTAGGGCGTGCCCAGCGGGCTACTGCCAGCAGATGCCCGGTGGGTCATCCAAGGTGCTCAGGGGTAACCTGGGCGCGTCGCGAATCAAGGAGAACCCGCACTTCTGCATGGATTTTCCATACTTTCCACGGTAGGGCAGCTACCTTGACTCGGAGAGTCTCTTAGAGTGCCTCTCTCGCAACAGGCATCGAAGATGAATGTCGGCCCCGCCGTCCCGCGCCGGAGCCTGCGGGACGGCGGGTGGCCTCTGTCAGGCGTTTACCGAGTCAGCCCCGAGGTCGGCCGCGGCTGCTGCCCGTGCGTTCTTTTTCCCCACCATGAAGCTTGCGGCGAACGTGGCGGCCAGCGCGACGATGATCCCGGCCACGATCGCCACCTGACCGCCGACGGAGGCCAGGGAGCCGAGGAAGAGGCCTGCGACGCCGAAGTCCGCGTCGGAGAAGGTGGAGCTGGCGAATCCAACCTCGCCGAGGACCGGGAGGAGGAGGAGCGGCAGGAAGGTGATGAGAAGGCCGTTGGTGAAGGCGCCGAGCACGGCTCCGCGGATGCCTCCGGTGGCGTTGCCGATGACTCCGGAGGCTCCGCCGGTCATGAAGTGGGCGACGATGCCGGGGATGATGATGGCCCCGCCGGCTGCTGCCATGAGGCCCATTCCGGCGATTCCGCCCACAAAGCTGGCCAGGAAGCCGATCAGCACAGCGTTGGGTGCAAAGGTGAAGACAATGGGGACGTCAAGGGCCGGTTTGGCGTTGGGAACGAGCCGTTCCGAGATGCCCTTGAAGGCGGGAACGATCTCGGCGAGCACGACGCGGACGCCGGCGAGGATGATGAAGACGCCTGCAGCGAAGCCGCCTGCCTGCATGATTGCCCACACAATGAAGTTCTGCCCCTGGCTTTGCTCAGTCTCCACATAGGCAGCCCCGGCGACGAAGGTGACGATGAGATAGATGATGCCCATGGATACGGCAATAACAACGGTGGTGTCGCGGAGGAAGCCCAGTCCCTTGGGGAATTTGAGGTCTTCGGTTGACTTCGTGTCGTTTCCAAACAGCTTCCCGACAAGTCCGGCTGCTGCAATGCCGAAGCCGCCCGTATGACCGAGTGCGACGTTGTCTTTGCCGGTGACGCGACGCATCCAGGGCTGGACGATGGCCGGTGAGATGGTGGTGACGAGTCCCTGGGCGATGGCACCCCAGATGATCGTCTCAACCGTTCCGAAACCGGAAACGGCGAGGATGACGGCAATCATGGCTGCCAAGTAGAGGGCCACGTGTCCGGACAGGTAGATGAACTTGAACTGCGTGAACCGGGCCAGAATGACGTTGACGATCATGCCGAAGAAGAAGATCAGGGCGGCAGCGGAACCGTACTCTGCCAGCACCGTTCCGACGATGGCTTCGTTGTTGGGAACGACACCTTGGACACCGAAGGCGTGCTGGAACATCGCGCCGAACGGGTCCAGCGCGTTGACGACAACTCCTGCGCCGGCTGCCAGAACGAGGAAACCGACGAAGGTTTTTATGGTCCCCTTCATGACATCGGAGAAGGACTTTTTCTGCAGGAGGAGGCCCACGAGGGCGATGAGGCCCACGATGACGGCCGGTTGGCGGAAGATGTCCAGGAGGACAGAGAGTACAGCTTCCATTTTCAGGCCTCCTTGCTCATGTTTGCCAGCGGAGCCTTGAGGCCGTGCCGCGCGGCTGCCTGGCCTACTTTTTCGATGAGTTCGTCCTGGTCAATGATGCTGTCCAGCACGACGACGTCACCGAGGTCCTGGACGGCGTCTTCGAGGTCTCGGCCGACGAAGAAAACGTCTGCGCTGTCCGCGCCCGCTGAACCGAGGTCAGTGTGGTCCACCTCGACGCCTTTTATGCCCAGGTCTTTCAGGGCCGTTTCGATGTTCATATGGACCATGAAGCTGCTGCCCAGGCCGGTGCTGCACATTGCCAGAAATTTCATTTTTTTACCTCTGCTTTGGAGACGACGGCGATGACGTCTTCTGTCGTTCTTGCATCTTTGAGTGCCTGGCGAAGCTCCTTGACGGAGAGGAGCCTGGCGAGGGAGGACATGGTGGAGATGTGCTCGGTTTTGTCGACTGCTGCCAGGACAAAGAACAGATCGATCGGATGTTCCGGCATGTCGGCGAGATTTGTGGTCTCGGGCAGCTTCAGCATTGACAGCCCGGTCTTCAGCACACCCGCCTCAGGACGGGCATGCGCGAGGGCGATGCCGAATCCAAGGTCAATATAGACGCCGCCGTTGCTGATCGAGGCGAGCATTGCATCGACGTAGTCGAGTTCGATTGAAGCGCTGTCTATCAGTGGTTGGGCGGCTTGCTTCACGGCAGATTCCCACGTCAGGGGAACGGGCGAGAAGGCTATGGTTCGGGGTTCGAGCATTGAGCTCAGCATTGGGCTTGCCCTTTCATGGGGAGATTCGCTGTATCAGCGGGCGCTATCGGCCACAACTTCGAACGAGAGTTCCGAGGCGCTTGGGACAAACTTGGAGGTGCCGTAGGCAACGACGTTGCCTTCCAAATCGCTGACCGTTGACTGCGTCAGGAGCAGGGCATCACCTTCAGTAATGCCCATAATCTCTGCCTCGCGCGCTGTGGCGAACGAGAGCGAGACGAGTATTTCATTCTTTGCGAGCACGAGATCGTAGGTTTCACGCAAGTGGACGAAAAGCGAAAGCCTTGAAAAATCAGCAGTGAGAACGGTCGGGAATTTCCGTGCCACCACATAGGACTGAGCCAGATGGTGGACAGTGCCGTTCACTTTCCGGAGCCGTTCAAGGTGGATGACCGGATCCGCTCCGGTGATCCCGAGATGCCGGGCAACGCTCGGGCCCGCGGATATCTTTTCCTGCGATATCACTTCCGACTCGACCTCGTTGCCCTGACGGTGCATCTGGGTGTAAAAGCCGGTGACCTCGTTGACAAACCGCTCACGGTAGCGCATGGCGTATCTGGGGTCGGTCACGAAAGTTCCCTTCCCGTGATCACGGCGCAGGTATCCCTCTGCGACGAGTTGTTCCACGGCCTTGCGGAGCGTAATCCGGCTGACGCCGTATTCCTCGCACAGGGCCGGCTCCGCGGGGAGGCGGGCGCCGACATCCATGTTCTGAATACGCTCGTACAGATGGTTCCGCACCCACGCGTACTTATGGCCCTGCCAATCAGGTTGATGCGCCGACTCGAGTTCGATCGCGTTCACTTGAGCTCCTACGGTTGATAACGTTTGGCCGGATTCATCACGACATCATGATGACTGGGGGTGCGGAAAAAACCGTCTCACAAAAACACATCGCCTGTCTATAGAGGTGAGCGTAATTCCGCAACCCATTGACAGAACCAAATTCATCATGATGACATAACGACTGAACTTCCACTTATTTTCTTTAGGAGCACACGTGCCTTTTACCGCTGACGAAAGATCTGCCGTCCTGGCTGCCAGGCTCTTGGCCATGGATGCCGTTGAGGCAGCAGGTACCGGGCACCCGGGCACCGCGATGGCGCTGGCGCCTGTTGCCCACACTTTGTTCCAGAAGCACATCGCCCATGACCCGGCCAACCCTGAGTGGGCCGGGCGGGATCGATTTGTCCTGTCCTGCGGGCACGCCAGCATTCTGCTCTACACTCAGCTGTTTCTCACCGGATATGATCTTTCCCTGGATGACCTGAAGCAATTCCGCCAACTAGGCTCACGGACCCCGGGGCACCCCGAATACGGCCATACCCCAGGTGTTGAAACCACCACAGGCCCGTTGGGTCAGGGGTTGGCAACTGCCGTGGGTATGGCCATGGCGCTCAAGAAGCGCCAGTCGACCTTCGACGCGGAATCGGTTACGTCGTTGTTCAACGAAACCGTATGGGTACTCTGCTCTGACGGAGACATCCAGGAAGGCATCGCCTACGAGGCCGCTTCCCTGGCAGGCCGTCACGAACTCGACAACCTGGTCGTCATCTACGACGACAACAAGATCCAAATTGAAGGCACCACCGATCTGGCCCTCCGGGAAGACATCGAAGCCCGCTTCGCCGCGCAAGGCTGGAACGTCGAGCATGTAGGCCTGGCCGATGACGGCGATATCGACGTCGACACCCTCGACAACGCGTTGAGCCGTGGCAAAGCACACATTGGACAGCCAACCCTGATCATCCTCCGTTCCCAAATCGCGTTCGGAGCGCCCAACGCCATCAACACACCAGGGTCCCACGGCGCGCCTTTGGGGACAGCGGAGGCCGAGGCTGCACGCCGTGCTCTGAACGGCACCGGAGCATTTGAGGTGGATGAGGCAACCCTGTCCTTCACCCGTCAGGCGGCGGCACGGGGAAGCGAAGCCAGCCGCGCCTGGGAAACGGAATTCCAGGCCTGGCGGAATAACCACCCGGACAAGGCCGGAGAATGGGACGGCGCCCACACCGATCCGGCGCTTCTTGACCTCGACGCCGTCCTGCCGGAGTTCACGCCCGGCACCAGGATCGCGACCCGGGACGCATCCAGCCAGACAATCCAGGCCTTGGCCAAAATCATGCCCCAGCTGTGGGGCGGTTCCGCGGATCTTGGTGACAGCAACAAGACGGTCATCAAAAATGGGGGATCTTTCCTCCCGGAAGCAGGCCAAAGGACAGGCCGAAATGTCCACTGGGGAGTCCGCGAGCACGCGATGTCCGCAGCGATGAACGGAGCTACACTCGTCGGTGGATCACGCATGTTCGTCGGCACGTTCCTGGTCTTCAGCGACTACCAAAAGCCCGCCATCCGTCTGGCCTCACTTATGCAGCTGCCCGTCACTTTCGTATGGACGCACGACTCAGTCGCACTGGGCGCAGACGGCCCCACGCACCAGCCCATTGAACATCTCGCCGCCCTCCGCGCGCTCCCCGGATTCTCAGTCATCCGACCCGCAGAAGCGCGGGAAACCGCCGCAGCCTGGGCGGCAGCGCTGCAGTCCGGCGCACCGTGCGGTCTGATCCTGGCACGTCAGGGCGTGCCAGTGCTCGACGAAACACCCCAGACCATACGCGAAGGCGTAAGGCGGGGTGCCTACCTGGTGGGAACCAAATACAGCGAACCGGACGTGATCATCATTGCCACCGGCAGTGAGCTCGAGCTCGCACTGACCGCACAAGCACAACTGGCCGGAGAAGGCACCCGCGCCAACGTCGTCTCCATGCCCTGCCGCGAATGGTTTGAAAACCAGGACCGGGAGTATCGCGACTCTGTCCTTCCACGGACAGTTACCGCACGGGTGGCAGTCGAAGCCGCCTCCGCTTTCGGCTGGCGTGATCTCATCGGAGCGGACGGGGAGACGGTGACAATCGATCGGTTCGGCCTTTCAGCCCCGGCCGAAGACGCACTCCGGGAAACCGGCATGACACCCGAAGCGGTGGTCTCTGCCGCCAAGTCAACCATCAGCCGTTCCACGCCAATACCTACGCTCATCAACTCCTAGGAAAACATGCCACCGACGACAGTAAAAGTCGGATCCACCACGGGCTTGCACGCGTGCCAGGCATCTGTTTTCGTATCCGCCGCATCAGATGCGAGGCAATAAGAGCCGGTGCCGGTTTCGATGTGCCATTGAACGTCAGCCGATCCACGATCGCGGGCGCAGAGACGAGGGTCCGGGAAGACTCCGGTCTGGCTCGAGAATGATTCGTTTGGCTGGCGATGGAGTTCTCCCCCGATGGTTACTCACGTTGCCTGGGTTCGCACGTCGGGGAACCAGCCCTCCGGTGCCTTCTTCGGTTCGAGATGCTCGGGGTCCCTATGTTTGTGCATGTCGCATTTGTGGAACGGGCCGCGCGAGTCCAGGAGGACGTTCATGTGGTGGTCGGCGTGGTCGCGCCACCAGACGCTCATCCCGGTGGCGCCGTCGAGTCTGAGGTGTTCCCAGGCCCGCCACAGTGCCTCGATGCGGGAGACGGCTTCGGGGTGGAAGTACCACTCGAGGCACCATTT
>JBFGBS010000001.1:0-34489 GCA_041567475.1 Arthrobacter sp. | reverse complement strand
GTGCTGGCCGACGCCGGCGACGTAGACGCCTTCGGGACCGGTGAGGGCACCGATGCGTTCGATCACGCGTTGCGGGGCGCTCAGGCCGTCCTCCGGCTCCGTCCAGCCCAGCGGGTAGGTTTCCTTGAGGTTGTTCAGGAAGGCCCACCAGCTGGTCAGGTCCGGGGTTCCGGCGGCCTCGAACTGCACGCGGACGGCGTCGCTGAGTTCGGGGATGATTTCCTTGACCGAACCGACGATCGGCACGTCGGCTGTGCGGTTTTTGGAGATCTCCGCCGGATCGATGTCGGCGTGGATGACCTTGGCGAGCGGTGCGAAGGACTTCAGGATGCCGGTCACCCGGTCATCGAAGCGCGCGCCGAGCGTGATCAGCAGGTCGGACTGCTGCAGGGCAGTGACGGCGGAGACCGTCCCGTGCATGCCGGGCATGCCCACGTGCTGGGGGTGCGAGTCCGGGAAGACGCCGCGGGCCATCAGCGTGGTGACCACGGGAGCGCCGGTCAGTTCGGCGAGTTCACGCAGTTCGGCCGAAGCGTGGGCCTTGATGACGCCGCCGCCGACGTACAGGACGGGCTTGGCGGCCGCCGCGATGAGCCGAGCGGCTTCGCGGAGCTGCTTGCTGTGGCCGCGCAGCACGGGGCGGTAGCCGGGGAGGTCGATTTTGGGCGGCCAGGAGAAGGTCATTTCACCCTGCTGCGCGTCCTTGGCGATGTCCACGAGGACGGGACCCGGCCGGCCGGTGGAGGCCAGGTGGAAAGCTTCGGCCATAACATGCGGGATGTCATTCGGGTCCGTGACCAGGAAGGAGTGCTTGGTGATCGGCATGGTGATGCCGACAATGTCTGCTTCCTGGAAGGCATCGGTACCGATGACTCCGCTGGAGACCTGCCCGGTGATGGCAACCATCGGCACGGAGTCCATGTGGGCGTCCATGATGGCGGTCACGAGGTTGGTGGCTCCGGGGCCCGAGGTGGCGATGCAGACGCCGACCCGCCCGGTAACCATGGCATAGCCTTGCGCGGCGTGGCCGGCTCCCTGCTCGTGACGGACCAGAACGTGGTTCATTCGGGAAGCCATCAGAGGGTCATAGGTGGGCAGGATCGCGCCACCGGGCAAACCAAAAATATCGTCGACGCCGAGTTCTTCGAGCGCGCGGACGATTGCTTGCGAGCCGGTCATCACCGTCGGGGGTACGACGGTGTTCGGCCCAAGGACAGGAGAGACGGCGGCAGTGTCGACGGCGGCATCAGCCGTGCGGTCGACGCGTTCCGAAGCCTTGTGGGCTCCAGTGGACTTTGAGGCCATCAGCGAGGGGCTGATCGGCGATCCTTTGCTCATCGGACTCTTCCTTTGTGGATCTACTGGTGGATCTTCGGCGATCGGGATGGTGCGGGTGTTGCGGGAATAAAAAAACCCCTCAGCCTGGCCGGCTCTTCGAGGGGTTGCGCGTGATGGTTCGTTACCAGGACCGGCTATCTAGCCACGCGCTTGGTAAGTACGACGGTGACGTCAGCAGCGGTGACGCCGTCGGCTACGAACTTGATCATGCGTTTAGTGTTCCCTCTGAGTGAGAGAGGTGTCAACGAGCCCACCTCCTGTCTCACGATGTGGACGTCTTTGTCCACTAAGTGATCCCGCGGCGGCGGACCGGCCGCCGCCGCGGGATCGGCGCTACCCGCAGTAAGCGCCCGTCGAGGCGCTGTGGACGAGCTTGGCGTACTTGGCGAGCACACCCTTGGTGAACTTCGCGGGCAGCGGCTGCCAGCCTTCCTTGCGTGCTTCGAGCTCGTCGGCATCGACCAAAAGGTCGAAGGAGCGGGCTGCGATGTCGACGCGGATCCGGTCGCCGTCCTTGACGAAGGCGATGGGGCCGCCGTCGACCGCTTCGGGGGCGACGTGGCCGATGCACAGGCCCGTGGTGCCGCCGGAGAACCGGCCGTCGGTCAGCAGGAGGACATCCTTGCCGAGTCCGGCTCCCTTGATGGCGCCGGTAATGGCGAGCATTTCACGCATGCCGGGTCCGCCCTTGGGGCCTTCGTACCGGATGACCACGACGTCGCCGGCCTGGATCTCGCCCCGGTCCAGGGCATCCAGGGCGCCCTGCTCGCGTTCGAAGACCCGGGCGGAGCCTTCGAAGACGTCGGCATCGAAGCCGGCGCTCTTGACCACGGCACCCTCGGGGGCCATGGAGCCGTGCAGGATCGTGATGCCGCCGGTCTTGTGAATGGGGTTGTCCATGGCGCGGAGGATCTTGCCGTCGAGGTCCGGCGGGTTGATCGCGGACAGGTTTTCCGCGATGGTCTTACCGGTGACGGTGAGGCAGTCGCCGTGCAGCAGGCCGGCGTCGAGCAGGGCTTTCATGATCACCGGCACGCCGCCGATTTTGTCGACGTCCGTCATCACGTAGCGGCCGAAGGGCTTCAGGTCACCCAGGTGCGGGATCTTGTCGCCGATCCGGTTGAAGTCATCCAGGCTCAGTTCGACTTCCGCTTCGCGGGCGATTGCCAGCAGGTGCAGCACCGCGTTGGTGGAGCCGCCGAAGGCCATGGTGACGGCGATCGCGTTTTCGAAGGCCTTCTTGGTCATGATGTCGCGGGCAGTGATGCCCTTGCGCAGCAGGTTGACGACGGCTTCGCCGGACTTGCGGGCGAACTCGTCGCGGCGGCGGTCCGCCGAGGGCGGAGCGGCGGAACCGGGCAGGGACATCCCGAGGGCCTCGCCGATGCAGGCCATCGTGTTGGCTGTATACATTCCGCCGCAGGCGCCTTCGCCAGGGCAGATCGCTTTCTCGATGCGCTCCAGGTCCCCCAGGCTCATCTTGCCCGCCGCGCAGGCACCGACGGCCTCGAAGGCGTCAATGAGGGTGACTTCCTTCTCGGAGCCGTCCTCGAGCTTGACCCAGCCCGGCATGATGGAGCCGGCGTAGAGGAATACGCTCGCGAGGTCGAGCCGGGCCGCAGCCATCAGCATGCCCGGGAGGGACTTGTCGCAGCCGGCGAGCAGCACGGAGCCATCGATCCGCTCGGCCTGCATCACGGTCTCGACCGAGTCCGCAATGACTTCACGGGAGACGAGCGAGAAGTGCATGCCCTCATGGCCCATGGAGATGCCGTCGGAGACGGAGATGGTGCCGAACTGCATGGGGAATCCGCCGCCGGCGTGGACGCCTTCCTTGGCGCCCTGGGCCAGCCGGTTCAGGGAAAGGTTGCAGGGAGTGATTTCGTTCCAGGAGCTGGCCACGCCGATCTGGGGCTTGGCGAAGTCGTCGTCGCCCATCCCGACCGCACGGAACATTCCGCGCGCGGGGGCGGCATGGATTCCGTCGGTAACGACCCGGCTGCGGGGTTTGATGTCCGGCGTGGATTCGGTTGCTGTTTGGGTGTCCTCACTCATGGGTCAAAGTCTAGGGCTCCGCGGGAGGTGCCAGCGACCGGCCCTGCCGAATTTACGCCGATTCCGCGAATATTTCGACCAGATAATGGACAGGCGTCTCGCTATTTGGACGTCCGGTGATGGTTTCACTCCGCGCTGTGAGTTGCGTCACCCAGGCCGGGGGCCGCGGCGACCGACTCCGCCTCGGCAACCAGCATGGCGAGCACCTGCTGGATGGTGGTCCGGGCCGCCACGTCGGGACGCGCCAGGGCAACAATGGTCCGGCTCGCGTCGAGGCCTTCCAGCGGACGCAGGACGAACCCGCGGCCCTGGTTCCTGAGGGCCGTGAACCGGGGCAATACGGTGAGCCCGTGTCCGGCACTGACCAGCGCCTCGAGCACCCGGAGATCGGGGAAGAGCTGGGCCCGGAACACCGGGGTGTCGGCCTGGAGTTCAATCCGGCGCACCACGGTGTCGAAGGGAAATCCTTCCGGCATGCCCATCCAGGGGAAGCCGACGACGTCCGCCGCCGTGAGCGAGTCCTTCTCGGCCAGCGGATGGCCGACCGGCAGGGCCACGTCCAGCGGCTCCTCCAACAGCGGCACCACCGTGAGGCCGCGGCGGGCGAAGACGTCCGCGCCGTCGACACTGTGCGCGAGCACGATGTCATAGTCCGCGGTCAGCCCGGCGAATCCGGCGACGGCCGGATCCTGGAAGTGCGCCTCGAAGCGGAGTCCGTCGATTTCCTTGGTGCGGTGCAGCAGGCCCGGCAGGAACATTTCGGCGGCGCTGGGGAAGAACGCGGCCCTGACGTGGGTCTGCCGCCCGAGGCGGTACATGTCGATGGTGGCCTCCGCGCGCGCCACCGCCGTTGAGAGGTCGGCCGCGGCGCCGGCCATGGCCAGCCCCGCTTCCGTGAGCCGGACCCCGCGGCCTGATTTCTCCACGAGGACGACGCCGAGTTCCTCCTGCAGGGTCTTGAGCTGCTGGGACACGGCCGACGGCGTCACTTTCAAGGCCTCGGCCGTGCCGCCGACCGTACCCCGTTCGGAAAGCTCGCGGAGAATCCGCAGTCGCTTGAAATCCATGAAGCGAGGCTACACCGCGGAGCCCGTACGGTTCTCGACTCCTTCACGCAATTAGGCGGCCGGGGCGGCCGCGCCCGGGAATACTCCATCCCGGCGGGCGCGTCCCCCAAGGGTGGACAGGCCGCCGGGGCGCGTCGTAACGTCAAGCAACTGCAAGCGCCTCAATGACAGAAGGACTTTGCTATGGATTGGATTCTCTGGCTGATCGTCATCGTAGCCATTGTCGCCGTCGTCTGGTGGCTGCTGAACCGCAATAACGCCCGCAGCGCTCCGGGCCCGGACGCCGTCAACGGCTCCGCCGCCTCCACGCCCTCCGCGGCGGCCCCCTCCGCGGCGGCCACCGCCGTTCCGCCCGTTGCCTCTGGACCCGCCGCCTCGGCCCCGGCCGCCTCGGTACCCGCCAATGAAGCGCAGCCGGACACACGGCGGCCGGAGGCTGAGGCCGCCAAGGCCGATGCGCCGGAGACGGGAGATACTGCGGCTGGGACTGAGACTGCGGCTCCGGCTGCGGCTGAGCGGAAGGCCGATGTGCCGGAGGAATCCCGCGTCGAACCGGCCGCCCATGAGCCCGTCCACCACCCCGAGTACACGGAACCGCACGCACCGACCCTGCCCGGCGCGGAGTCCGCCGCGGCCGAGACGCTGGAAGAAGCTGAGACCGGGCCAACTGCTCCGCAGGGCGCCCCGGCCGAGGCGGCCGAACCGGCAGCGGCTGAAACTCCGGCCGGCGGCGAACCGCGGGATGCCGGGAAGGCGCCGCTGGCGGAAGCTGAGATCCTGCAGACCACGCAGTCCTCGGCAGCCGCTGAGTCGTTTGCGAGCCACACTGCCGAACCCGTCGGCCACACCGCCGAACCCGCAGGCCAGTCTGCGGACCAGGCGGCCCCGCAGACCGACTCCGCAGGACAGCCTGCGGACCAGGCGGCCCCGCAAGCCGAACCCGCAGGCCACCTCGCGGCCGGGCAACCCTACGGCGAGGGCTCGGCGGCCCCCGCTGCCGACGGCAGCGGACCTGATGGTTTCTCCGTCAAGGGAGACGCGTCGTCGATGACGTACCACGACGAGACGAGCCCGGCGTTTGAGGAAACCCGCGCCGAGGTCTGGTTCCTCTCCCCCGCCCACGCCGAGGCGGCCGGCTTCAGGCCCCCGCGCCGGACCCGCCGGTAACCGGAAAGCCCGCCGGTGGCCGCGCCGCACCCCCTGACGTGATGACTCATCGGAGGACCGCGGCAGGCCGGAGCCACGCGCGCCGGTGGCTGGCCCGGAGCGCCGCCGCGGTCGCCGTCGGGCTCGCACTCGCCTCCTGCACCGGCAACGGGGCCGCGCCCGCCGGCTCGGGCGGCAGCGGCGGACTCCCCGGGCAGGCCCCGCCTTCGGTCATCGGGACGATCGACGCCGGGCTGCAGCTGCCCTGGTCCACGGTCTTCCTGCCGGACGGCACCGCCGTCATCAGCGAACGGGACACGGCGCTGCTGAAGTCCCTGCCTGCAAGCCTGGCCGGCGACGGACCGGCGGGCAGTACGGCGGCAACCGTGATCGGCCAGGTACCCGGCGTCGTCCCCGGCGGCGAAGGCGGGCTGCTGGGCCTGGCCCTGTCCCCCGATTTCGGCCAGGACCGGTATCTCTATGCCTACTTCACGGCTGCCGAGGACAACCGGATCGCCCGCCTTCGCCTCGACGGCAGCGGGCAGCAGCTCACCCTCGGTCCGCCGGAAGTCATCTTCACGGGGATCCCCAAGGCCCGGACCCATAACGGCGGCAGGATCCGCTTTGGCCCGGACGGCTACCTGTACGTGGGAACGGGCGATTCGCAACGCCGCGACCAACCCCAGGACAAGAATGCCCTGGGTGGCAAGATCCTCCGGCTGACGCCGGACGGTGATCCCGCCCCCGGCAATCCGTTCGCCGACAATCCCGTCTACAGCCTGGGCCACCGCAACGTCCAAGGCCTCGCCTGGGACAGCGCCGGCCGGTTGTGGTCCAGCGAGTTCGGCCCCGAGGTCAACGATGAACTCAACCTGATCGTCCCCGGCGGCAACTATGGCTGGCCCGAAGTCACGGGAGCCCCGCAGCGCCCCGGGTTCCTCGACGCGAAAGTCGTGTGGCCGTCCACGGCGGACTCCTCGCCCAGCGGCCTTGAAATCGCCGGCGACACCGCCTATGTGGGCGCGCTGCGCGGCCAGCGGCTCTGGGTGGTCCCCTTGAACGGCGAATTCGCGGCCAACCCTGTGGGCTATTTCACAGGAACCTACGGACGGCTGCGCAGCGTTTCGCTGGCCCCGGACGGCCGCTTGTGGGTCCTCAGCAACAACAAAAACCCTGATTTTGTGCTGGTTTTGGACCCGTCCAGGTGACGCACCACCAGGGCCGCGGCGCCGATTTCACACCACACCAATTCTCGTGTAGAGTTTCATGTCGTTGCGGAGAACAACGAGGGAAACAAATCCCGCGCTGAACGAGAACAACAGATGCACCTCTAGCTCAACTGGCAGAGCAATTGACTCTTAATCAATGGGTTCCGGGTTCGAGTCCCGGGGGGTGCACCACACAGTCAAGACCCCGTCTTTTCCGGCCTAACGGCCGGTGAAGGCGGGGTCTTGTTTTTTCCTCGCACGCGTCACCGGCGGTCCGCTCCCGTATAGCAAGAAGGCCCCTCGCAGGGGCCTTCCATTAGTTGTTGCTTGCAGGTTCCGGGCTAGACCCGTTCGCGTGCCGCCTCTGCCCGCGGCTCAGGGGCCGTGGCCGGAACGTCCCGGTGGCGTTGCGGAAACGCCCAGAACTTGAATCCTGCCGGCTTTGCGCGCGGCGCCGGTTTCTCTTCAGGTTTGCGGCCGGCATCCTTTCTGATGTCACGGCCGAAATCCCGGTTGGATGAATAGCACATCGCTGACCTCCTTAGGGTGGCTGCCCTTTAATACTCCTCCGGCGCAGCCCGTCCGTCGATAGGCCGGACGTGCCGGGGATCGTCCAAGCGGCCTGGCTCAGGCAGAGGACCCGGCGGCGGTGTCCGACTCGACGTCCGCGACGACGATCTTGAGCTCAGGGGCGGCCCGGACGGCAAGCACCCGGACGACGGCCTGCAGTTCCTGGCGCAGCACGTCCGGATCAATGGACGTCGCCGCAAGCACGGAGCGTTCCATGTCGGCGGCTTCGGCAACGGCGGTCCGGCCGCGGTCGGTCAGCGACACGACCTGGCTCCGCCGGTCCGAGTCGCTGCGCTGCCGCGATACGTGGCCGTGAGCTTCCAGCCTGCTCAGCGTCTTCCCCATGGTTTGGGCCTGGACGCGGACCAGTTGGGCCAGCTGGGCCTGCGTCATAGGTCCGTTGGCAGACAGCACTTCCATGGCGATAACGCCGGCGTGAGTCAGCCCAATAGCACCCAGTTTTTCGTTCCAGGAGTGTTCGACAAGGCGCGCTGCCGTGGACAATAGGCGGCCCGTGGGCCAGCGATCCATATCAGGCATACCTACGAGTATAGCGAGCGCCCGTTTCATTGGACGCCAGCAGCCTGGATAGGCTGGGACATTACGCCACCCCGAAGGAGAAAACGTGCCGGAACAACTGACGCCTGGCGCCCCGGCGCCGGATTTCACCCTTATGAATGCAGCTGGCCAAAACGTGAGCCTGCGGGATTTCCGCGGTCGAAACACGGTGGTTTACTTCTATCCGGCCGCATCCACACCCGGCTGCACAAAAGAAGCCTGTGATTTCCGCGACTCCCTTTCTTCCCTGCAGCAGGCAGGCTACGAAGTTCTCGGGATCTCCCCGGATCCCCGGTCGAAACTTGCCGCCTTCGCCGACGCCGAAGCCCTGAACTTCCCGCTCCTCTCGGACGAGGACCACGCCGTCGCAGAGGCATATGGCGCGTGGGGGGAAAAGAAGAACTACGGCCGCACCTATGAAGGACTCATCCGGTCCACCGTGGTGGTGGACGCCGAAGGAAACGTGGCGCTGGCGCAGTACAACGTGCGCGCCACCGGCCACGTCGCCAAACTCCGCCGGGACCTGAAGCTGGACGGGTAGCCCTCCGACGCCGCGCACCACCACCGCACGACCGTTATAGGTACAATGGAGCCTGGCGTCCGCCGCCGGCCCTTCGAAGACCTGTGGTCTGATCGGTCCAGGCAACGGCGCCGCGCGCGAGTGGTGAAATTGGCAGACACGCAGGATTTAGGTTCCTGTGCCTTCGGGCGTGGGGGTTCAAGTCCCCCCTTGCGCACAATCTTGATCGCACTGGAACGCGACCCCGGCCCATGGGCCGGGGTCGCGTTAGTTAACGGGCCGCCCCGGTGGCCGCGGGCTTGCTGTCGGCACAGACCGGTCGGCACAGACTGGTCGGCACAGACTGCCGCCGTCGCGGTGGGGAGCCCCGCCTTCGGCGAAGCAATTGACGGCCTTGCCGTTCGCGCGCCACTCTGGCTTTTGTGAACCCGATTAATTCTTTCTGCGGCATGGGGCCCGGGTTATCGTAAGCATACTTTCTAGTTAACATCGGGGATGGCCGGAGGGCGTTCTCCCTTCGTCCTTCAGAACTGAGGAGGATCAATGCAAGCTCTTCTCAACACCGCCCTCGCGGTAGTCACCGTGTGCGCGGCCCTGCTGTTGCCGGCGGGGGCGGTCGCCGCCGAACCGACTGGCGCAGCGCCGGTGGGCGCCGCCACGGCCGGCACTTGGTCTTTGGTGGACGTCCCGAGGGGCGTCGTTGCCGAAACCACGCCCACTGACTCCGCGACTCCGTCCGGTCCTGTCGACTCAGGCACCGGCGAAACACAGCAGGCAAAGGAAACCCGCGTGGACTACGCGCCATACGTCATAGCCGGGGCGCTGATCGTAGCTCTTGCCGGCGCGGCGCTCGTGTGGCGGCGCGGACGCGGAGGCCCGTCGTCCAAGGACGCCCGGCGGACCAGCCACCCGACTGGGGGAAGGGGGGAACCCGAGTGATCGCGGTACTGATCATTGACATGCAGAATGCCTACTTCGAAGATCCGGCGCTGGGGACCGGCAGGGAGAGCCTGACAGAGGCCTGCAACCACCTCATGGCCGCAGCGCAAGAGAATGGCGCGAAAGTCCTCCTGGTGAAAACAGAACATGAAGAGGACAAATCGACGTGGACGCTGAACATGCTCGATGATGACCAGGGTTTCCTCTTCCGTGGTACGGCACAGGCGGACTTCGTCACCGGCCTCATGACTGAGGGCCTGCCGCGCCTGATCAAGACGCGCGACAGCGCATTCTTGGCAACAGACCTGCTCCAGCGGCTGCGGAACTGGAAGGCCGACACCATCGTCCTCGCGGGCGTCTCCACACATAACTGCATTGCCCAGACGGCAGCGGACGCATTCGGTTACAACATTCGCGTCATCTATGCCGCCGAGGCGACGGCCTCAGAAAATCCGGAGGCCGCGGCCGCGGTCCAACACATCCTCTCCAGCGAGTATCGCCAGCAAATCCTCAACACCGCGGAGATTAATGATCTCTTCGTATCCTCGGCGTAGCCCGTTGCGGCTGCGCGCCTAGCTCAATTCCCGTCACACGGCACGTATTGGAAAGGGGGCCCTGAGCAGTCGAAAAAAGAAATTAGATTCTCCACCCATCCGTTTCCACCGACCCGGCGAATACCCATTGAGACACCAACCAAGGGTAGGTGCCCGACAGTCGGAAATGGACCACAGCGGCGCAGTCAACCGCAGCCACAAAATCGGCATCAACAAGGAGAAACCAAAATGCAGACCATCAAGCGCAACACGTTCGCCGTCGCCGGCATCGCAGCAGCAGCCATGCTCAGCCTGAGTGCCTGTGGCGGCTCCACCACCCCGGCAGCCACCACGGCACCGGCAACCACCCCGGCCATGACCGAAACCGCCGCCCCGGCGACCACCTCCGCCGCAGCCATGGACCCGACCGCCAACCTGGTCGGCTCGGGCTGCGCCGCTTACGCCGAGGCCGTTCCCTCCGGCGAAGGATCGGTTGCCGGCATGGCGCTCGACCCGGTCGCCGTCGCCGCATCCAACAACCCGCTCCTGACGACCCTCACGGCCGCAGTGTCCGGCAAGCTGAACCCGAAGGTCGACCTTGTGGACACGCTCAACGGCAGCGAATTCACGGTCTTCGCACCGGTCGATGACGCCTTCGCCAAGATCGATCCGGCAACGATCGAGACGCTGAAGACCGACGATGCCCTGCTCAGCAAGATCCTGACCTACCACGTCGTCCCCGGCCAGATCACCCCGGACCAGATCGCCGGCGAGCACACGACTGTTGAAGGCGGCTCCGTGACGGTATCCGGCTCGGGTGACAACCTGAAGGTCAACGACGCCAACGTCATCTGCGGCGGCGTCATGACCGCCAACGCCACTGTTTACCTCGTCGACTCCGTTCTGATGCCGAAGTAAACAGCACCAAGCACTCCTGATCCGGTCCCAGCCTGACTCCCTGGACCTACTTGGAGAAGCGAGGCCCGCACCTTCTGGTGCGGGCCTTCGCTTGTGTGGCGGACATCCGGGCAGGCTCACCGGCACGACATCGCGTGTCCCCAGGGTCAACTAGACTGGGGCTGGTCCGCCGCCGTCGGCCCGTCCCGCTCCCCTGAGGTGATTTCCAGATGCCCCGCACTGTAGTGCCCAGCAAGAGGCTGCACCGCATCGCAGCCGGTATCTGCGCTGTCCTCCTTCCGCTGACGCTCACGGCGTGCACCGGTACGCCGGCCCCCGCCACGAGTTCGCCCCCCGCTCCGTCCGGCACGCCCGCGGCCGGTCCCACCGCCGTGTTCACGTTCGGTACCGCCGCCCGGGCGCCTGGCCTCGATCCGGCCCTGGTCTCCGACATCGAGTCCTACCGCGTCTCCCGGCAGGTGCTGGAGGGCCTCGTCGGCGTCGACCAGACCACCGGCGAGCCGACACCGCTGCTCGCCACCAAGTGGCAGCAAAGCGAGGACGGCAAGGCCTATGACTTCGAACTTCGCGGCGACGTCAGGTTCCACGACGGCACGGCCTTCGACGCCGAGTCCGTGTGCACCAACTTCAACCGCTGGTTCACTTTCTCCGGCGACCTCCGCAGCCAGGCCCCCGGCAGCAGCTTCAAGGGCGTCTTCAAAGCCCACGCGGACCAGGCCGAACTCTCCCTCTACCGGGGCTGCACGGCCCTCGCCCCGGACAATGTCCGGATCGAGCTGACCCAGCCCTTCACCGGGTTCCTCCAGGCCCTGACCATGCCGGCGTTTGCGATCTCCTCCCCGCAGGCCCTCGCGGCGAAGACCGCCGATGTGCTGGACCAGAGCGTCAACGGGCTGGCCGCCTCCGCCTACGCCCTCCACCCGGTCGGGACCGGTCCGTACGTGTTCACGGCCCGGGAAGAGGACCGCATTACGCTGGATAGCAACGCGGACTACTGGGGCGACAAGGGCCAGATCGGGACCGTCAATTTCGTCACCTACGACCACCCGGAGAGCCGGCTCCAGGCGCTCCTCGACGGCCGCATCGATGCCTACGACTCCGTGACGGTCGGCAACTTCGATGACCTCGTCAAGAACGGCCAGCAGATTATCCAGCGCGACCCGTTCTCGGTGATGTACCTGGGCATAAACCAGGCCGTGCCCGCCCTGTTGAACGTCAAGGTCCGCCAGGCGGTTGAAATGGCGCTGGACAAGGACACCTTGATCCGCCGCTTCTTCATCGACAACACGGCCAAAGCCACCCAGTTTATTCCGCCGAAGCTCAGCGGATTCAACAACAACGCCCCCGCCTTGGGCCACGACCCGGCCAAGGCCAAGCAGTACCTCGCCGATGCAGGCTACGACGGGGCGGAACTGAAGTTCTACTACCCGCTCAACGTCGCCCGGCCCTACCTGCCCACACCGGAAAAGGTCTATGCCGAAATCAGCCGGCAACTGACCGCCGTCGGGCTGAACATCAAGCCCGTCCCGGTGGAGTGGTCGGAAGGCTACCTGAAACAGGTCACCAGCCCCGGGGATCATGCCTTCCACCTGCTCGGGTGGAACGGCTCCTACGCGGATCAGGACAATTTTGTGGGCCCGCTCTTCGGCGAGAACAACGGCGAGTTCGGCCTCCAGGATCCGCAGCTCTTCTCCAAGATCGCCCGGGCCCGCGGCCTGCCGGACGGCGACGAACGCGCCGAGGCGTACCGGGCCATCAATACCCAGATCGCCGAAACCGTTCCGGCTGTCCCGATTGCCTTTCCCATCTCCGCACTGGCCCTCTCTGACCGGGTGGAGTTCTACCCTGCCTCGCCGGTCCTGGACGAGGTTTTTACAAAGATCAGGCTAAAGCCTTGACGTGCGGGCCCAATTTCAGTTAGGCAGCCCTGCGGGATATTCTGTGACAGCCAGAGCCGCTGCTATCGGAGACTGATGTGACTTTCATTTCCAAGACCCAACATGCCGACGTCGTACTGATCGGCGGCGGCATCATGAGCGCCACGCTGGGTACCTTCCTCAAGCAGCTCGAGCCGGGCTGGAGCATCTCCCTGTTCGAGCGTCTGGACGAGCCGGGGCTGGAAAGCTCAGGACCGTGGAACAACGCCGGTACCGGCCATGCCGCCCTGTGCGAACTCAACTACTCCCCCGCAGCCAAAGACGGCTCCGTGGATCCCGGCAAGGCACTGCAGATCAACGAACAGTTCCAGCTGTCCCGCCAGTTCTGGTCCCACCTCGTGGAGCGGTCCCTGATCGGATCGCCGAAGGGCTTCATCAACACGGTGCCGCACATGAGCTTCGTGATCGGCGACGCCCACGCCGACTTCCTGCGGACCCGCTATGAAGCGCTCAAGCCCAACCCGCTCTTCCGGTCCATGGAATACTCCGAGGACCACGCGCAGATCGCCAAGTGGGCGCCGCTGATCGTCAAGGGCCGCGATCCCCGGCAGCGCATTGCCGCGACCCGCGCCGCGGAGGGTACCGACGTCGACTTCGGGGCGCTGACCCGCGAACTCACCGGCTACCTCGGCAACAACGGTGTCGAAGTCAACTACGGCCACAACGTCACCGGCATCTCCCGGGCCTCCGACGGCGGCTGGGACCTGGCCATCAAGCACCCGCGGTCCGGGGAACACGGCTCCATCCACGCCAAGTTCGTCTTTGTCGGCGCCGGCGGCGGGGCCCTGCACCTGCTGCAGGCCTCCGGCATTCCGGAGAGCAAGGGCTACGGGGGCTTCCCCGTGTCCGGCCAGTTCTTCCGCTGCACGGATGAGAGCCTGGCCGCGCAGCACAGCGCCAAGGTCTACGGCCAGGCCTCCGTCGGGGCGCCGCCCATGTCCGTCCCGCACCTGGACACCCGGTACGTCAACGGCAAACGCTCCCTCCTCTTCGGACCCTACGCCGGGTTCTCCACCAACTTCCTCAAGAACGGCTCCTACCTGGACCTGCCGTTGTCCATCCGGCCCTCCAACATCATCCCGATGCTGGCCGTGGCCAAGGACAACTTGGACCTCACCGCGTACCTGATCAAGGAGGTCGCCAAGCGCCACGGCGACAAGGTCGAGGCACTGCGCGAGTACTACCCCGAAGCCAAGGACAGCGACTGGGAACTCATCACCGCCGGCCAGCGGGTCCAGATCATCAAGAAGGACCCGAAGAAGGGCGGCGTGCTCCAGTTCGGGACCGAGGTCATCGCCGGGCGGGACGGCACCATCGGCGCCCTGCTCGGGGCGTCCCCGGGTGCGTCCACTGCCGTTCCGATCATGATCGAACTGCTCCAGAAGTCCTTCCCTAAGGACTTCAAGGGCTGGCAGGCCAAGCTCAAGGAGATGATGCCCGGCTACGGCGTCAAGCTCAACGAGAACCCCGAGCTTGCCGCCAAGCTGGAAGCCGACACGGCCAAGACGCTGCAGCTGGAGCAGATCGACGCCGCACGCGGCTGAGGACCGGGCCGGTCGCGGCGGTACCCCACCGCTTGACATCTACGTTGAAGTACCTCCGCCGACCCGTCAGGAGTCCCTTGGATGTTCCGGCTCGCACAGCTCTCACTGGCTAACCGGGCGCTGATCGCGCTGATCACCGTGTTCGCGTCCGTTTTCGGCGTGATCACGATGGCCTCGTTGAAACAGGAGCTCATCCCGTCCGTCGAATTCCCGCAGATCACCGTCCTCTCGGCAATGCCGGGAGCGTCCCCGGAAGTCGTGGACAAGCAGGTCAGCGCCCCGCTGGAGACAGCCCTGAAGGGCGTCGAAGGGCTGGAATCGACGTCCTCGACCTCGCGCAGCGGCGTCTCCCAGATCACCATGGTCTTCACCTACGGTTCCAACCTGGACCGGGCACGGAACCAGATCGACCGTGCGATTTCCAATGCCAGGCAGATACTGCCGGAAGACGTCCAGCCGCAGGCGATTGCCGGGAGCATCAGCGACTTCCCGATCATCTTCCTGGCCGTCTCCTCGGACAAACCGCTCAGCGAACTCAATACCGACCTCGCCCGCCTCAGCGTGCCGGCGCTGCAGAAGCTCGACGGCGTGCGCGGCGCCGACGTGACCGGCGGCGCCAGCCAGTACATCCGGATCCTGCCCCGCACGGCCGATATGGCGGCCGCCGGCGCCGGCGTCCAGGGCATCAGCACCGCGTTGGCCAACAACGGTTCGCTCATTCCCGCCGGCACCGTCGAAGACCAGGGCAAGACGCTTTCGCTGCAGATCGGCAGCCCGGTGGACTCCCTCGAGACCGTCAAGGGCCTTCCGCTGGCCGGGGCCAGGGCCGGCACGACGATCGGCAGCGTGGCCGATGTCAGCATTGCCGAGGAGGCCCGCACCTCGATCACCCGGACCAACGGCAAGGAAACCCTGGCCCTGTCGGTCACGAAGAAGCCCGAAGGCGACACCGTCGCGATCTCGCAGGCAGTCAAGGACGCCATTCCCCAGCTCGAAGCCGAACTGGGCAACAACGCCGAGTTCACCCCGGTCTTTGACCAGGCCCCCTTCATCGAAAAGTCCATCAAGGACCTCACCACCGAAGGGTTGCTGGGGCTGGGATTCGCCGTCGCCGTGATCCTGGTGTTCCTGATGTCCGTGCGCTCCACCCTGGTCACGGCCATTTCCATCCCGTTGTCCCTGCTGATTACCTTCATCGGCCTCTCCGCCACCGGCTACTCGCTGAACATCCTGACGCTCGGTGCACTGACCATCGCGATCGGCCGCGTGGTGGATGACTCGATCGTGGTGATTGAGAACATCAAGCGCCACCTGAGCTATGGCGAAACCAAGGTCGCGGCGATCCTCACGTCCGTCCGGGAGGTGGCCGGTGCCATCACCGCCTCCACCCTGACCACGGTGGCCGTTTTCCTGCCGATCGCTTTTGTCGGGGGACTTTCCGGCGAGCTGTTCCGGCCGTTTGCGCTCACCGTGACCATCGCCCTGCTGTCCTCGTTGCTGGTCTCGTTGACCATCGTGCCGGTGCTGGCGTACTGGTTCCTGAAGTCAGCCGCGGATTCCGGTCTTTCCGCGACGGATGCCCGGGAAACAGCCGAAAAGGCGCACGCAGCGGAACAGCGCAGCCGTCTGCAGCGCAGCTACCTTCCCGTCCTGACCAAGACCCAGCGGCATCCGGTGATCACCCTGGTCGCCGCCGCCCTCGTCCTGGGCGGTACCGCCGCCATGACCCCGCTGCTGGCAACCGACCTGCTTGGCAGCTCCGGACAAAACAGCATGACGGTGAAGCAGGAACTGCCCGCGGGCACGAGCCTCCCCGACGCCAACGCCGCGGCCATCAGGGTCGAGGACGTGCTGCGGAACATCGACGGCATCAAAGACGTCCAGGTCACCACCGGCAACGCCCAATCAGGGTTCTCCGCCCTGCGCTCCACCGGCGCCTCGAACTCCAGCTTCACGGTCGTCACCGATGAAAAGGCCAAGCAGTCCGCGCTCCAGGAAACCGTGCGCACCGAACTCGCGACGCTCACCGATGCCGGCAAGATCACGGTCGGTTCCCAGCAGGGCGGTTTCGGCACATCATCAACCGTGGACATCACGCTCCGCGCGGCCACCTCGGCGGACCTCAAAACCGCCAGCGAGGCCATGGTCGACGCCATGGACGATGTCCCCGGCAGCACCGAAGTCGCCACCAACCTGGCCGCGAGCCAGGCCGTCGTCCAGGTCAAGGTGGACCGCGCCAAGGCCGTCGCCGCAGGCCTGAACGAGGACCAGGTGGCAGGCATCCTTGCCGCTACCATCAGTCCGATCCCGGCCGGGACGGTGCGCATCGGCACCGATGATTTCCCGGTCCGGATTGGCGAGGGCACCCGCTTCACCAGCATTGCCGCCGTCCGGGACATCCCGTTGCCGGCCGCGGCCGGACCCGTAGCGCTGGGCAGCATCGCCACCGTTGAAGAAGTCGATGTCCCCGTCTCGATCACGGCCAGCAACGGGCAGCGGACCGCCCGGGTCTCCGTCACGCCGTCGGGCGCCAACCTCGGCGCGGTGAGCGCCGAAGTGCAGCGCCGGCTCGCGGAGGTGCAACTGCCGGCCGGCGTCACGGCCACGATCGGCGGGGCCACCACGCAGCAGGCGGAGTCCTTTGCGCAACTCGGGCTGGCCCTGCTCGCCGCCGTCGCGATCGTCTACGTGATCATGGTGGCCGCGTTCAAGTCCCTCATCCAGCCACTGATCCTGCTGGTCTCCGTCCCCTTCGCCGCGACCGGGGCCATTGCGCTCCTGCTTGTGACCGGCGTGCCGCTGGGACTGCCCTCGCTGATCGGCATGCTGATGCTCGTGGGCATTGTGGTGACCAACGCGATTGTCCTCATTGACCTCATCAACCAGTACCGCCTGCCCCGCAACGGCGAGCCCGGGATGAGCCTGGCGGATGCCATCACCCACGGCGCCCGGCAACGCCTCCGGCCGATCCTGATGACGGCGCTGGCCACGGTGTTCGCTCTGACGCCGATGGCGCTGGGCCTGACCGGCGGCGGCGGGTTCATCTCGCAGCCGCTGGCGATCGTGGTGGTCGGCGGCCTGATCTCCTCAACGGCGCTGACCCTGATCCTGGTCCCCGTGCTGTACCGGCTCGTGGAAGGACGCAAGGAGCGTAAACCGCGGCGGCCGCGCCGGGCACGGCACGTGGCCCCGGCGGACGCTCCCGCGGCTGACGAGGCGGACGATCTGCCCGTTCCCAGCGGCGCACGCTAGCCCGGCCAGACCCGCCGGGAATACCCTGCCCCCGAAGGCGTTACACCCATCGATACATGCAAATGCATGTACATCGGTTAGAGTGTAACCGGCGCCCGGCTGAGTCCGGCCGCAGAAAGGGACATCATGCAGATCGGCGTCTTCAGCGTCAGCGACATCACCACCGACCCCACGACGGGACGTACCCCGTCCGAGCACGAACGCATCAAGGCGTCCGTGGCGATCGCCAAAAAGGTCGAAGATATCGGCATGGACGTCTTCGCCCTCGGCGAGCACCACAACCGGCCGTTCTTCTCCTCCTCCCCCACCACCACACTCGCGTACATTGCGGCCCAGACCGAGCGCATCATCCTGTCCACGGCCACCACGCTGATCACCACCAATGACCCGGTGAAGATCGCCGAGGACTTCGCCATGCTCCAGCACCTCGCGGACGGGCGGGTGGACCTGGTCCTGGGCCGCGGCAACACCGCCCCGGTCTATCCCTGGTTCGGCAAGAACATCCAGGACGGAATCGAACTCGCCGTCGAGAACTACAGCCTGCTCCGCCGGCTCTGGGACGAGGACACCGTCAACTGGTCAGGCAAGCACCGGACCCCGCTGCAGAACTTCACCTCCACCCCGCGCCCGCTCGACGGCGTCGCCCCCTTCGTCTGGCACGGCTCCATCCGCACGCCGCAGATCGCGGAGGTGGCCGCCTACTACGGCGACGGATTCTTCGCGAACAACATCTTCTGGCCCAAGGAGCACTACCAGCAGCTGATCGGGCTCTACCGCGAACGCTACGAGCACTACGGCCACGGCACCGCCGCGCAGGCCATCGTGGGGCTCGGCGGACAGTTCTTCATGCGGAAGAACTCCCAGGACGCGGTCAAGGAGTTCCGGCCGTACTTCGACAACGCCCCGGTCTACGGCCACGGCCCCTCGCTGGAGGATTTCACCGCACAGACCCCGCTGACCGTCGGCAGCCCGCAGGAAGTCATCGACAAGACCCTGACCTTCCGCGAATACTTCGGCGACTACCAGCGCCAGCTGTTCCTGATCGACCACGCAGGACTGCCGTTGAAGACCGTGCTCGAACAACTGGATCTTTTCGGCGAGGAGGTCCTGCCGGTCCTGCGCCAGGAATACGCGGCACGGACCCCGGCCGGTATCCCCGCCCCGCCCACCCATGCCGGGCGCGTGGCAGCGTCGCTGGCCGGAAACGCCGGCGCAGCATCGCCGGCTCCGGCCGGCGGCCGGGAGGCCTCCTGATGGCCCGCGGTTCCGGTCCGGGACCTGCCGCGGCGGACAAGGCCGAAACGGCCGGCTCGGGCGTCCGGCTGGCCCTTGTAACGTGGGAGTCCCTGTTCCGGGCCCAGGTCGCCGTGATGCGCCGGCTGCAGGCAGCACCGGCCTTCAAACAGCTCGCCCCGAATGAATACGACGTCCTCTTCACGCTGTCCCGGTGCCCGTCGGGCTGGCTGCGGCTGAACGAGCTCAATGACCATGTGCTGCTGAGCCAATCCAGCCTCAGCCGGCTTGTGGAACGGCTCGAAAAGCGCGGCCTGCTGGAGCGGGCGCCGGCTCCGGCGGATAAGCGCGGGATCCTCATCCGGCTCACGGCGGAAGGCAGGGACCTGCAGAAGCAGATCGGCCGGGAGCACGTCCGTGACATCGCTGACCTGCTGGTCCCGGCCCTCACGGCCGCGGAGCAGCAGGAATTGCTGAGGCTGACCGTGAAGCTGCGGGCCGCTGTGGCGCCGCGCTGACCCGGTCCCGCTAGCGGATGACCACGGGCCTTGCCGGGTCTTCGGCCGGCAGGTCCCCGGCGACGGTGGCCATCACCTTGAGTTCGGTCAGCACGAGGCTGCCGCCGACGGTGGAAAGGAAGGCCGTGTCCGAGGAGTCGCGGCCGGCCGTGATCCGCAGCATGGTTTCCCGCGGCGCCAGACCGGTGGGATCGATGACGTGCCAGGCTCCGTTGATGTGGGCTTCGGCAACGGCGTGGAAGTCCATCGGGCTGAGCCCGGGGGCGTAGACGGCGGCCAGCCGGGCCGGGATGTTCTTGGAGCGCAGCAGCGCAATGGCAAGGTGGGCGAAGTCTCGGCACACGCCGCGGCGGTGCAGCAGCGTCTCGACGGCGCCGTCGGTCCCCCGCGAGGAACCGCTGACGTAGCGCAGTTCGCTGTACACCCAGTTGCGCACGGCCAGCAGCAGTTCCCAGCCCTGCAGACCGCCGAATTCGGCATAGGCGGTGGGGAGCAGCCGGTCCGATTCGGCGTAGCGGCTGGGCCGCACGTAGCGGATGAGCTCCATCAGTTCCGGCTCTTCCGGGACGGCGGTGCCGGTGACCGTGGCGGCATATTCGACCAGGACCTCGGCGGGCTCGGTGAACTCCATGTAGTGGAAGCGCCCGCCGTGGTGATCGGTCAGTTCCCTCAGCGGTACGTCGACGCCGCCGGCCGTGACGGAGAGGGATTCCTCGAGTGCGGCATAGCCGGCATTCCGGGCGACCGCCACCGCCAGGGCGATCTTGGTGTCAGCGGTAGTTTTGAAAGCCAAACGGGCGGCGACGGTGCGTTCCATGAATCTCCGGAATGTGGGATGAGGGCAGACGGGGACCCCGACGGCGGCAAGGTGTGGAGCCTGGCCCGGAGGTCTACGGGCGGTCGGGATTCGTTGTTGATCTCCAGAGACATTAGCACCCGGCAAGGGGCCTGCGCGGTGCCCCGCAGAACCCGGCTACGCTGGGGACATGGCGGAACAGTTTTTGGACAGCACGCAGGGCAGAGATCCGGATGATGTGGCGGGGATATCCGCCCTGGACGTCGCGGACTGGCGGCTGCGGACCTTCGCGCTCTACGCCTCGGTGCGGAAGATTGCGGAGGACAACCCTGCGGAGGCGCACGCCTACTGGCGTCAGGAACGGGACCGTATGTTCGGCACCCACCCGGCGTCGGCGCTGACCGCCGCAGCCAAGTCAGGCTTCGACGGGCTCAAGACCGCCGACTACGATCCGATCTACCGCTTCTACGTGCCGCTGACGAAAGAGGGCGCCGGCCGGGAGATGACCGTGGAGACAGGGACCGACGGCGCGGTGCAGTTTGTCCGGCTGGGCACCTTCGATCTTCCGGAAATGGGGCAGTTGGCCGTCTGGAAGCTCAAAGGCTACGGCGGCGGCATCTTCGTCCCGTTCCGGGACGCCACCGCCGGGCAACCGGGCGGGACCTACGGCGCCGGACGCTACCTCGTGGACACCATCAAGGGCGCCTTCCACGGTGTCCGCGGCTCCGGGCCGGAGGCCGAGTACGTCCTGGACTTCAACTTTGCCTACAACCCCTCCTGCGCCTACAACGAGGCGTGGGCCTGCCCCCTCGCCGGCCCGTCCAACCGTCTGGCCGTGGAGATTCCGGTGGGCGAGCTGTACTAGGGGTGGGCGAGCTGTACTGGAAGTAGGCGCGCTGCACTAGGCCCGGTCCCGGCACCCGGATCGGGCCGGGGCCGTTTCGGGGAAACCCGGGACCGTGTGACAGTCTTGACCGATGGAATCCCCCGCCGTCCCGGACACTCTGCCCGGCCGGCCACTTCCCGGAGCTGACGTGGCTGGTCCGCTGCGCGCCGGAACGGCTGCTCCGGCACCGACCGCGGCTGCCGGCGCTGCCTCTCCGGCTGCTACCCGGCGGCATCGCGGAATCCTGCGCTACCCGCTGACCCGGCAACTGATCAGGTTCACCGGGGTGGGCATCGTATGCACGGGGACGTCCCTGGCCCTGTACGCCCTGCTCCGGCCCTGGATCGGCCCGCAGCCGGCCAACGCGGCCGCCTTGATCCTCACCTCGGTGCTGAACACCGCGCTGAACCGGCGCCTGACGTTCAAGATCACCGAACGGCGCCGGATGAAGCGGGATCACCTCAGCGGGCTGCTCGTGATTCTCGTGGCGCTCCTGCTGACCGGCGGCAGCCTCGCCGTCCTGCACTGGCTCCGGCCCGGGGCCACGGTGGCCGAAGAACTCTGGACCACCACACTCGCGGGTTTTGTTGCCACCGCGGTGCGTTTCACGCTTCTGCGGCACTGGATTTTCCGCCGCGCCCGGCACCGCTAAAAGCGGCACCGCGCGCAGCGGGGCTTCAGGAGGTGACGGGTTTGGCCTTCAACACCACGAGCAGGCTATAGATCACCCCCGGCACGTGACCGAGCAGCTGCCACAGGAATGCCCAGAGGACCTTCTTGTTGAGCCCCTGGTGCAGCCACACGGCCACCGGGGGAAGGAAGAAGCACAGGACGATGAGCAGGATTCTTTTCATTGCATCATCATGCACCACGACGGGCCGCGGCGCCCCCGTCACCCCCGGTGCGCCAGCGACTGGACGCTGCCGACGGCGGCGCGGACCGCGTCCGCAGCCTCCTGGAGTTCCGCTTCCGTAATGCCCGAGTCGAAACTGAACCGCACGGCGGTCTGCGCAACCTCGGGACTGATGCCCAGTGCCAGCAGCACCGGGGACGGCGCATCCGAGCCCGCCGCGCAGGCCGAGCCGCTGGAACAGATCACCCCGCGGCGTTCCAGCTCAAGAAGCACGGATTCGCCGCTGGTGCCCGGGAAGCAGAAGGACGCCACGGACGGAAGCCGCTCGGTGGGGTGGCCGGTGAGGATGGCACCGGGCACCCCGGCCAGGACGGCGGCGATGAAGCCGTCACGCAGGGCCGCGATCCGTTCCGCCTGTTCCCGCCCGGATGTTCCGGCGAGCGTCAGCGCGGTCGCGAGCGCGACGGCGCCGGCGACGTTTTCCGTACCTGAGCGGCGGCCGCGTTCCTGGCCGCCGCCGTGGATCAGCGGCTCCAGCCGGGTCCGGCCGCGCAGGAACAACGCGCCGTTGCCTTTGGGCGCGCCCAGTTTGTGCCCGGACATGCTCAGTGCGTCCACGCCCAGCGCGGCCGTATCCAGTGGCAGCCAGCCCGCGGCCTGGACCGCGTCGGTGTGGAACGGAATCCCGTGGGCCCGGCAGAGCCCGGCAAGCGCCGCGACGGGCTGCACGGTGCCGACTTCGTTGTTCGCGTACATGATGCTGACGAGGGCCGTCTCCGGCCGCAGCACGGCGGCGAGCGCGTCCACCGTGACCTGCCCGAACGCGTCCACGGGCACGACGTCCACGGTGAAACCGTGGATCCGTGCCAGGTAGTCTGCGGACTCCTCCACGGCGGGATGCTCGACGGCGCTGATCACCACCCGGTCCAGCCGGGGCTCCGCCGCACGCCGGGCCAGGGCGATGCCCTTGACGGCGAGGTTGTCCGCTTCCGTGCCCCCGGAGGTGAAGATGATTTCGCCCGCGCGGGCGCCGAGGGCCTTCGCGGTGGCCGTCCTGGCCCCGGCGAGGGCGGCTGCGGCCGCCTCGCCCAGCGAATGGTGGCTCGAGGGGTTGCCGAAGTCGCCGCTGAGGTAGGGCCACATGGCCTCCAGCACTTCGCGGCGGACCGGCGTGGTGGCTGCGGCGTCCAGGAAGATCACGGTGCGCCTCAGCCGTCCGTCGTCCCGGCACCGGGCCGGGCCGCCATGTCCAGGCCGATGTCGAGCCCGAGGTCCAGCGCGGTGACGCTGTGGGTAAGGGCGCCGATGGAGATGACGTCCACGCCGGTGGCGGCGATGTCCGCCACCGTGGCGGCATTGACGTTGCCGCTGGCTTCGGTCCGGGCCCGGCCCGCCACGAGCGCCACCCCGGCGGCCAGATCGGCCAGCGTGAAGTTATCGAGCATGATCGTATCCACCCCGGCGGCCAGCACCGGTTCAATCTGCGCCATGCTGTCCACCTCGACTTCGAAGTGTGTGGTGTGGCCCAGCTGTGTCCGGGCCTGGCGCAGGACCGCCGTGAGCTTGTCCGGATCCCCGCCGCTGAGTACGGCCAGGTGGTTGTCCTTGGCGAGGACGGCGTCGGAGAGGCTGAAGCGGTGGTTGGCGCCGCCGCCGCAGCGGACCGCGTAGCGTTCGAGGATCCGGAGCCCCGGCGTCGTCTTCCGGGTGTCGGTGATCCGCGCCTTGGTGCCCGCCACCAGCGCGACGAAGCCGGAGGTCTTGGTGGCGATGGCACTCATCCGCTGGACCAGGTTCAGGGCCACGCGTTCGGCGAGCAGCACGGCCCGCGCGTTGCCGGTGACCCTCGCCAGCGCCGTCCCCGCAGCGAACGCCTCACCGTCACGGACCAGGACCTCAACGACGGCGTCCGGGTCCGTCAGCTTCATGGCCGCAGCGAAGACCGGCCCGCCGCTGAAGATACCGGGTTCGCGCGCGTTCAGGACGGCCGTGGCCCGGGCATCTGCGGGGATGAGGGACTGGGAGGTGATGTCCCCGTACGGGGCGTCCTCCCGGAGCGCCATTCGAAGAACGGCGTCGACGGCGGAGTCCGGCAGGGTCCCGGCGAGGGCATCGGCGGGCGGGCCGGCGGCGCCTGTTTCCAGGGTGGTGGCAGCGGTGGCAGTCATGGCTAGGTCCTTTGCATGGGTCGGGTGCCGGCCGCGTGCCGGCCCGTGGTCGGGGCCGCATCGTCCCGGTAGTGGGCGCCGGCGGAACCGGTGCGCTGCAGGGCGGCCGCGACCAGCAGTCGGGCGGCCAACAGCAGGTTGCGGTCCTCGTAATCGCCCTGGCGCAGGGCTCCGCCGTTAGCGTCCGCGGTGGCGATCGCGGCGGCCCAGCGCGCCAACTGACGCCTGGCCTGTTCCAGTTCGGCGCCGCTGCGCAGCACGCCGGCGGCACCGGTCATCAGGCGTCCCAGGGCGGCACGGCTGAACGGGATGCCGGCCGGCGCCGCCGGCTCCCCGGGCCCGGCTCCGCTGGCTCCCCGGTGGCGGTCCGGAGGGTCCGCCGGTGCGTGGAATCCGGTGGCCGGTCCCGGCGCGGCCGGTCCGCAATCGCGCAGGAAGGCCGTCACGGCGCGGCGGCCGAAGACGAGACCTTCGAGCAGCGAGTTGCTGGCGAGCCGGTTGGCCCCCTGGGCGCCCGTGCGGGCGACCTCCCCGGCGGCGTACAGGCCGGGGATACTCGTGCGCGCCCAGAGGTCGGTGGCGACACCGCCCATCCAGTAGTGCGCGGCCGGTGACACCGGAACCGGCTGGCGGGTCCAGTCGTACCCGGCGGCCAGCGTCGCTGCCGTGATCGTGGGGAAGCGCCGGGCCAGGTAGCCGGTTCCCCGGGCCGCCTCAATACCGCGCGCGTCCAGGTACACCGGGCTGTCCGCGGGCGCGCCCGTGGCCGCCAGGTGCAGGGCGATACTGCGTGAGACGACGTCCCGCGGGGCCAGTTCCGCCTCGGGGTGGTAGCCGGGCATGAACCGGAAGCCGGCGGAGTCGAGCAGGACGGCTCCCTCGCCGCGCACCGCTTCGGAGATCAGCAGCGCAGGCGGTCCGCCCGGCACTTCGGCCACCGCGAGGGTGGTCGGGTGGAACTGAAAGAACTCAAGGTCCTGCACCCTCGCACCGGCCCGGTAGGCCAGCGCGACGCCGTCGGCGGTGGCTACTGCGGGGTTGCTGGTCCGGGCAAACAGGCGGCCGGCGCCGCCGGTGGCCAGCAGGACCGCGTCCGCCGCGAGCCGCTGTGGTGTTCCGTTGGAGAGATAGGCGACGCCGGTGATCCGGGGCTCTGCGGGGCCCGCCGCGGTGCCGCCGCCCGCCGGGGTGCCGGTCAGCAGCTCGGTCACGAACGCGCTGGTCTCGACCCTGATCCGGCCCTGGACGGCACGGTCCAGGACGGCGGCGACGAGGCCGCGGGTGATGCAGGCGCCGGTGGCGTCGCCGCCCGCGTGCAGGATGCGCGGCGCCGAATGGGCGGCCTCCAGGCCCAGTGCCGGGCCGCCGCCGGGTCCGGTGTCGAAGTGCACGCCGTAGCGGCGCAGGCCCGCCATGTCCCGGACGGCTTCGGTGCACAGGATCCGGACCGCTTCGGGGTCGTTCAGCCCGGCGCCGGCGGCCAGGGTGTCGGCGATGTGCGCCGCCACGGAGTCCCCCGGGGCTGCCTCTGCCGGCGTGAGCACTGCCGACACGCCGCCCTGGGCGTAGAACGTGTTGCTCTGCTCCAGCGTCCCCTTGGTCAGGAGCACGACCTCGGCGGCCGGCGTCCCGGTGCCGGGGCGCCCGGCGACGGCGTCGGAGGCCAGCAGCGCCGCGTAAAGACCGGCGATTCCGCTGCCGACGATAACGAGGCGCGGCGGTGCCGCGGCGGCCCTGGTCATGGCCGCGCCGCCAGCATGCGCTCCAGCGCCACCCGGGCGGGACCTGCGACGTCGTCGTCCACCGTGATCCGGTTGAGCACCTCGCCCCGGACGAGCGCTTCGAGGACCCAGGCCAGGTAGCCGGGGTGGATCCGGTACATCGTGGAGCAGGGGCAGATGACCGGGTCGAGGCAGAAGATGGTGTGCTGCGGGTATTCGGCTGCCAGCCGGTTCACCATGTTGATCTCGGTGCCGATCGCGAACGTGGCCGGTTCCGTGGCCGCGGCGATGGCCTTCTTGATGAAGTCGGTCGAACCGGCCGCATCGGCGGCGTCCACGACCTCCATGGGGCATTCCGGGTGCACAATGACCTGGACGCCGGGGTAGTCGGCGCGGGCCTTGTCGATCTGGCCGACGTTGAAGCGCTTGTGCACCGAGCAGAAACCGTGCCACAGGATGACGCGGGAGTCCTGGAGCGTCTGTTCGTCGTTGCCGCCGAGGTCCTTGCGGGGGTTCCACATCGGCATCTGCTCCAGCGGCACACCCATCGCCTTGGCGGTGTTGCGGCCCAGGTGCTGGTCCGGGAAGAACAGCACCCGCTGGCCGCGCTCGAACGCCCACTCCAGCACGGTCGCCGCGTTGGAGGACGTGCAGACGATTCCGCCGTGGTCGCCGCAGAAGCCCTTGAGCGCCGCCGAGGAGTTCATGTAGGTGACGGGGATGACCGGGACCCGGCCGTCGGCGCCGGGCTCTGTGCCGAGGACCTCGGCCAGCTGGTCCCAGCATTCGGTGACCGAATCGATGTCCGCCATGTCCGCCATGGAGCAGCCGGCGGCAAGGTTGGGCAGGATGACGGCCTGGTCCGGCCGGGACAGGATGTCCGCGGTTTCGGCCATGAAGTGCACACCGCAGAAGATGATCGCCTCGGCGTCCGGCCGGGTCAGGGCCGCGTTGGCGAGCTGGAACGAGTCGCCCACGAAGTCGGCGTATTCGATCACTTCGTCGCGCTGGTAGAAGTGGCCCAGGACCACGGCGCGGTCGCCGAGGGCGGCCTTGGCGGCCCGGATCCGCGCGTCCAGTTCGGCGTCGCTGGCCAGTTTGTACTCTTCCGGCAACTGGCCCTGGCGCGGCGTCGATGCGGGGGCGACGTCGGCCGCGGAAGCACCGGGCCCATAGGCCGGGACACCGGCGCTGGACTCGGCGGCGTCGAAGTCCCAGGGGCCGCGGGCGAGCGCCGGGCTGCAGGTGGCGGCGGCCGGGGCTTTCCGCTCGGCCTGTTCACGCGTAATCAGCTGGATTGCCGTGTTGACGCTGCTCATGGTGTGCTCCTGTTGTCTGGGTCCAGGCCGGGGCGGCCGGTGTAGCGGTAGAGGCGGGGTGGGCGGTGCTTGCCGCCCTGCAGGTATTGGTCGGTTTCTTCGATCTCGGGGGCGGCCTTGATCTGGCGCCGGAAGTTGGCCGGGTCCAGCTCGCGGTCCAGGACGGCTTCGTAGACTTCACGGACCTGGGCCAGGGTGAAATATTCGCCCAGCAGGTGGTAGGCGATTGAGCCGTACGCCATCTTGTTGCGCAGCCGCCAGAGGGCATACTCGACGATTGCGTTGTGGTCGAAGGCCAGCTCCCCCAGCCGGTCGGCACGGAACCAGCGGACATTTTCCGATTCGTCCGCGAGCGCCGCCTCTGTGGGCTGGACGAGCGCCCAGTACACAATCGAGACGACCCGCTGGGTGGGGGAACGGTGCAGCCCGCCGAAGGCGTAGAGCTGTTCGAGGTAGTTCGGCGCGAGCCCGGTGGTCTCGCGCAGATTCCGGGACGCGGCGTCCTGGAGGGATTCGGCGTGGCTCAAGGGTCCGCCGGGAAGCGCCCAGAGGTCCTTGAAGGGTTCCCGGATCCTGCGCACCAACGGGATCCAGAGCGTGGGGCGGCCGGAGCTCTCGCTGGGCCGGAGGGCGAAGATCACGGTGGAGATGGCCAGCGTCGGCGGTGCCGACTGACGTTCGGAGACGTTGGCTGCTGTGCTGTACACGGTCTTCACCCCGCTTCCACGATTCCGGCGGGTCCCGCAGGAACGGTCCGCTCAGGTCCGACCCGACCGCCGGACTAGTTATAGTCATAATGACTAGAACTCATTCTACGGCCACGGACGCGGCGGACAAAATGCGTCGTGCCCGTGTTTCGGCTCACTCGTCCCGGGCGGCGGCTTCCAGCAGCGGCAGGGTCCGTCCCTGGAAGTGCGTGTTGAGCACAATCACGGAGGAGGACCGCAGGACGGTCCGGGTGGCGATCATGGCATCGAGCACGCGCTGCAGATCCGGATTGGACCGGGCGGCCACCCGGGCCATGAGGTCCGAACCGCCGGAGACCGTGTGGATCTCAATCAGTTCCGGGATCCGGGACAGGGCAGCGACGACGGCGTCGTGCCCCAGGTCCTGGTTGATGGTCAGCGAGCAGAACGCCACGACCGGGAACCCGAAGTGCGCCGGATCCGGCTGCGGTACCCACGCACCGATGACACCGCTGTCCTGCATCCGGTCCAGCCGCGACTGCACGGTGGCGCGGGCGACCTTGAGCACGCGCGAAGCCTCCAGGACGGAGGCGCGCGGCGAATCCGTGAAGAACCGGACAATTTTTGCATCCAGCGGATCAACGGTCATCGTTCCTCCTTCTCCTTGCCGTCACTGTCGGACAAATCGTCAGCCGATGTGCCGCTGTGGCCGGCAAACTGCCATCATGCTCTCACGGCCCCGGGCCGGGCGCGTCGGCGGCGCCAGGGCAAAGACGGTAAATTCGTTAGGTCCCACAAGGACTTTTTCACCCCCAACCACAAGAAGGTTCGCCAGCATGACAATGACGTCCACCGCGCAGCGCCCGGCTCCGCCGCCGGGCCGCGCCCCCGGCAGCAGCAACAGCATGAAACCGCGCCAGCTCACCATGATGGGCCTCGGCAGCGCCATCGGCGCGGGCCTCTTCCTCGGCTCCGGCGCCGGCATCCAGGCCGCGGGCCCTGCCGTGCTGATCTCCTACCTGGTCGCCGGGACACTGATCATCCTGGTCATGTGGGCCCTGGGCGAGATGGCCGCCGCCAACCCCAACAGCGGCGCGTTCTCCGTCTACGCCGAGAAGGCCATGGGCCGGACCGCCGGGGCGACCGTCGGGTGGCTGTGGTGGCTGCAGCTGGTCGTGGTCATCGCCGCCGAAGCCCTGGGCGCCGCCGCGCTGCTCGTCACCGTCTGGCCCGTCCTCCCGGCCTGGGCCCTGGCCCTGGTGTTTATGGCGGTCTTTACGGCCATCAACCTCGCCGGCGTGAAAAACTTCGGCGAATTCGAGTTCTGGTTTGCGATCCTCAAGGTCGCGGCGATCGTGATGTTCGTCGGCATCGGCGCCGCCCTGCTGCTCGGCTGGCTGCCCAATGTCGCCTCCCCCGGCCTGACCAACATCACCACCGATTTCGCCCCCTCCGGGCTCGGCGGGATCGCCACCGCCCTGTTCGTGGTGATCTTCGCCTTCGGCGGCACCGAAATCGTCAGCGTCGCCGCCGCGGAGACGGAGAATCCCGCCCGCAGCGTCGGCCAGGCGGTCCGCACGGTCCTCTGGCGCATCCTGGTCTTCTACATCGGCTCCGTGTTCGTCATCGCCGCGATCCTGCCGGCGACCTCCGACGCCCTCGCCTCGCCGTTTGCCGGCGTCCTGGACATGGCCCGCATCCCCGGCGCCGGGGCAGCGATCACCCTCGTCGCCGTCGTCGCCCTCCTCTCGGCCCTGAACGCCAACCTGTACGGTGCCTCCCGGATGGCCTACTCGCTGTCCCTGCGCGGAGAAGCACCCCGGATCCTCTCCCGGCTCAGTGCGGCCCGGGTGCCGGCCGTCGCGGTCGGCATCTCCGTGGCCTTCGGCTTCGTTGCCGCCGGGCTGGAACTGCTGTTCCCGGAACAGATCCTGCCGGCGCTGTTCCAGCTGGTCGGCTCCACCTGCCTCGTCGTGTGGGGTTCCGCCCTCGTGTCCCAGCTCATCCTGCGCCGCCGCGCCGACCGCGACGGCACCGAGCTGCCGCTGCGGATGAAGGGCTTCCCGGTGCTGACCATCGCCGGGCTCGTGATCCTGGCGGCGATCTTCGCCGTCGGCTTCAGCAGCCCGGACAGCAGCCGCCAGCTCCTGAGCACCTTCGCCCTGGTCGCCGGCATCGCCGTGGCCTGCTGGGCCGGGGCCCGGCTCACCGGCCGCCGCGGCGCAGTCAGCGTTGCGGAGCGCAGGGAAGAACCGGCCAACACCGCGGACTGACCCTCCCGGGCCGCCCCGCCATGTGCGACCATGGCGGAATGGAACAGACCCCCGAGGTCCTGCGCTACGCGGCCTTCAGCACCTCCCCCGACGGCGGCAATCCGGCGGGGGTGGTGCTGGACGCGGCCGGGCTGGATGAGGCCCGGATGCAGGCCATCGCCGCCGACGTCGGCTACGCCGAATCCGTGTTCGTCACGCAGGTTGCCGTCGAGGGGAACCCCCGCCGGCACCGGGTGCGGTATTTCTCCCCGATTGCCGAGGTGCCGTTCTGCGGCCACGCCACGATCGCCCTGGCCGTGGCGCTGGCCCGGCGCGACGGAACCGGGACCTTCAGCTTCGATACCCCGGTGGGGCCGGTCGTGATCGAGACCACCGGCCGGGGCGCCGCGGTGAAGGCGCAGTTCACAAGCGTCGAACCACAGGTGGCCGACTTTCCCGACGGCGTCCTGGACACCCTGCTCGGGCTGCTCGGCGTGGTCCGGGACGACCTGGATCCCGGCTACCCGCCGATGCTCGCGTTCGCCGGCAACTGGCACCCCATGCTCGTCTTCGCGGACCGGGGAACCTTCGACACCTTCGTCTTCGACCCGGCTTCCGTGCGCGCACTGATGGATGAGCAGGGCTGGGCCGGGACCGTCACGACGCTCTGCGCGACGGGACCGGGCGAGTTCGACTCCCGCAACCTCTTCCCGGTGGGCACCATCATCGAGGACCCGGCGACAGGTTCGGCCGCGGCGGCGTTCGGCGGCTACCTGCGCGGGCTCGGGCTCGTGGATCCGCCCGCCCGCCTGGTGCTGCACCAGGGCAGCCACGTCGGCCGCCCGAGTGTGCTCACCGTCGACATTCCCCGGCTCGGCGGAATAGCCGTCAGCGGCGACGCCGTCGTAATCCCCTGAGTCCGCCCGTCGGTTGACAATTTGCAGTGGCCTGCCCGCCGGGGACCCGCGAATGTGTACAGCTTGAGCACCCGTCACGGAGCTGATTGCCCGGCCGTGCGGGGGTGACTAGGGTCACAGGCATGGAGACCTCCTTCCCCTGGGCGCCCGATGAGGACGCCCCGCCGCTGACACCTGCTGAGCTCCGCGAGCTGTATACCCTCATGGCGGCTGTCCGCCACCTCGATACCTCGGCTATCGCCTGGCAGCGGCAGGGCCTGATCCCCGGCTACGCGCCCGAGCACGGCCAGGAAGCAGCCCAGGTCGGCAGCGCCTACGCCATGGACACCACCCGCGACTTCGCCTTCCCGACCTACCGGGAAATGGGCGTCGCCCGCACACTCGGTGTGGACATGGTCGCCTACATGGCCACCCACAAGGCCGCCTGGCATGGCGGGCTCTACAACGCTCTCGAGTCCCGGCTCGCCCCGATCCAGGCGGTGGTGGCCGGGTCCGTCCTGCACGCGGTCGGCTGGGCCCACGGCCAGACGCTGGCGGCCGCGGACGGCGCCGGCGAGGCCGCCCCGGGCGTGGCCCTGAGCTACTTCGGGGACGGCGCTTCCTCGCAGGGCGACGTCCACGAGGCGATGAACTTCGCCGCCATCATGAAGACTCCCGTGGTGTTCTTCATCCAGAACAACGGCTGGGCCATCTCCGTCCCGACCGAACGCCAGGTCGCCGGCGGCTCCGTGGCCGCCCGGGCCGCCGGCTACGGGATCCCGGCACTGCAGATCGACGGCGATGACGTCGTTGCCGTCGTGCAGGCCACCCGCCGCGCCTTCGCCCATGCCCGGGCCGGCGGCGGCCCCGTGGTCATCGAGGCCATGACCTACCGGCGCGGACCGCATTCCACCGCCGATGATCCGGGACGCTACCGTTCCCTCGACGAGGAGCGCGAGGGCGCCGGGCCGGACCCGCTGGACCGGCTGCGGGATCGCCTGCTCGCCGATGGGACCGCCGACGCGGCGTTCGTCGATGCTGCCTGGGCCGCGGCCCGGGCCGAGGAGGAACAGCTCCGCACCGGCATCCAGGCCCTCGGCCCGCGGCCCGGCGCCGAAATGTTCGACCTGGTCTTCCAGGAAACCACCCCTGCCCTGCAGGCCCAGGCCGCCAGTTGGCGCGAGGAGTCCGAACATGTCTAGCGCAATCCTTGAAAGCGACGCCGGCGTCGACCCGGCCACCGTGACCCTGTCGATGCAGCAGGCCCTGAACCTGGCCCTCGATGAGATCCTGGCCGAGAACCCCAAGGCGGTCATCTTCGGTGAGGACTGCGGCCGCCTCGGCGGTGTCTTCCGGATCACCGACGGGCTGCAGGCCAAGCACGGCGAGCGCCGCGTCTTCGATACCCCGCTGGCGGAATCGGGCATCCTCGGCATGGCTGCGGGCCTGGCCATGGCCGGTTTCCATCCGATCCCCGAGGTCCAGTTCGACGGTTTCGCCTACCCGGCGATCAACCAGATCGTCTGCCAGATCGCCCGGCTGAACTACCGCAGCCGCGGCGCCCTGCCGATGCCGGTCACCCTCCGGGTGCCCAGCTTCGGCGGGATCCGCGCCCCCGAACACCACGGCGAAAGCCTTGAGGCGCTGTTTGCCCATGTCCCCGGGCTTAAGGTCGTCTCGCCGTCGACTCCGCATGAGGCCTACCACCTGCTCAAATACGCCGCCGCGCGGCCGGACCCCGTGGTCTTTATGGAGCCCAAATCGCGTTACTGGCAAAAAGGCGAGGTCACCCTGGCCCGGGGCGACGCGGCCGCCGGCTCCCCCACCGGCGCCAAGGTCATGCGCGCCGGCCGGCACGTCACGCTGGTGGCGTGGGGCGCCATGGTGGCCCGCTGCCTGCAGGTGGCCGAACTGGCCGCGGAGGACGGGATCGACGTCGAGGTCCTGGACCTGCGCTGGCTCAAGCCGATCGACGCCGCCGCGCTGGCCGCCTCCGTGGGCAAAACGCGGCGCGCCGTCGTCGTGCACGAAGCGCCGCTGACCTCGGGGCTCGGCGCGGAGGTGGCGCAACTGATCACCCAAAGCTGCTTTGACACGCTCAAGGCGCCGGTGGAACGGGTCACCGGCTTCGATGTCCCCTACCCCTCCGGTGACCTGGAGGACGAATACACCCCGAACATTGACCGGATCCTCTTCGGGATCCAGCGAGTATTGGAGTACCGGCGTGGCTGAAATTTCCTTTCCCCTGCCCGACCTCGGCGAGGGGCTGATCGAGGCCACCGTGCTGGAATGGCTCGTGGCCGCCGGGGACCAGGTGGAGCGGAACCAGCCGCTCGTTGAGCTGGAGACGGCGAAGTCGGCCCTTGAATTGCCCAGCCCCCAGGCGGGTAAGGTGGTGCGTATCCATGGCGGGCCCGGTGACAAAATCAACGTCGGCGAGCCCCTGGTTGTGTTTGAGGTGCCGGACAACACCGCCGGCATCGTCGGCACGGTACCGACGGAAGAGCCACCCCGGCGCCGGGTCCGCCTGAGCGCCGCACCTGATGAGGACTGAGACGATGAGCGGCAGGCACACGGGCGAACAGCACGTCCACACCGTGGAGGGCACGGACCCCCAGCTGTACGTGGGGATGCACGAGCCCGCGAAGGACGCCGGGCTGCGCCCGGTGCTGCTGCTGCACGGGTTTTCCTCCTCCAGCAAACTCAACTGGGAGGACACCGGCTGGGTCACGGCGCTGCTGGAGGCCGGCCGGCGGGTGGTCACCGTGGACCTGCCCGGCCACGGCCGCAGCGGCAGCCCGGAGGACCTGGACTCCTACTCACCGAGCCGGATCCGCGCGGACCTGCTGCAGATGGCGGTCGACGCCGGCGCCATCCCTCTGCGCGACGGCGACCCCGCCAGCGGGCTGGATGTGATCGGCTACTCGCTGGGTTCCCGGCTGGCCTGGGAATTCGGTGCCACCCAGCACGAACTGGTGCACCGCCTGGTCCTCGGCGGCCCCAACGTCGCGGACCCGCTGGCCGACTTCGATCTCATCGCCGCACAGCGCCACCTGGCCGACGGCACGCCGATCGCGGACGCGTCGACTGCCGGCCTGCTGAAAATGGCCCAGCTGCTGCCCAGCAACAATATCTTCGCGCTGCTCTCCCTGATCGAAGCGATCAAGGCCGAGCCCTACGATCCGGCCGAGGCCGTACCGCACATGCCGATACTCCTGGTGGCCGGCGAGAGCGACGAACGCGCCGCGTCCATGCCGGAACTGGCCGCGCTCGCGGCCAAGGCAGGCACCCCGGTGGAGCAGCTCATCCTGCCCGGCCGCAACCACACGAACGCGATTACGAGCCGGGCCTTCAAGCAAGGCGCCATCGCCTTCCTCGGCGCCTGACCGTCTCCCGCCTTAAACCAACGCGGGGTCACTTCCGGCCCATCCTCCAGTCGCGGAATCATACGGTCGTTGCAACATTCTGATTTTTGGAGGTTGTGATGCCGAGTGGTTTTCGGGCGCCCGATGCGCTGAAGGATGAGTTCTTTTCGCTGCTGCGGCAGGGGGTGTCGGTGAAGGAGGCCTCTGCCCG